>CAYYPY010000030.1:0-4573 GCA_964473685.1 uncultured Candidatus Saccharibacteria bacterium | reverse complement strand
GAGGACTAACTTTAGCATAATAACCAGTAAACTCCTCTGAAGTAAAGGCATTATATGATCCACCAATTTTATCTAGTGTTTCCGCTACTTTACGAGCTGTTTTTTTATTTTTCGTACCCTTGAAAAGCATATGTTCCAAGAAATGAGATATACCTGAAAGTTTCTCTGGTTCCCGCCAAGAACCAGTTTTAGTTAAAACCAAAACTGAAGCTGTCGTTGCTTGAGGATCAGATTCAATAATAACTCTTAATTTGTTTTTAAGATAAGTTTTTTTCATACTTATCTTATCTTACTAAAATTTTCAGTTTATAGCAAATCAAGGACGTTGAACGCAACGAACATGGAGATAGTCAGCGGCATAAACATACGTAGATCTAGTAACAGTAGTATAACTTGCTATAAAAAGACGAGTCCAGGGATAAGAACAGTTATAGGCACAGGTAGCTGTCCAAAAACCCGTCCCATCTCCTATATTATAATTAGTTGGACAATCAAGACAAAACTGAAGCATATACCCACTCATATCAATGTTGAAATCTTCTTTCATGATAGCTCCTACACCTGCACCACGATTACTACCACTTCTATCTTGATCGGTCTCACTCATACCAAAATAACCTTCTAGTTCTTTCCACTCATCATCACTAGGTAAATCCCAACCTTCCGGACAAACAGTTAGAGATGCTGAACGAGTATATAGTCTGCCATATGTATCACAATTAGCTGAATTGCGATGCATACAACAACTACCACCAGAAGAATAATCAGTTGATCTCATATTATCTGCCATCCAGATAATACCACTAGGTAATTCTAAAGTGGGATAAGTGTAACCATCATATTCCAAAACAAAAGGCGTACTACCCGAAGAAACTTCACTTAAACCAGTTTCGTTATCTAAAAGAAAATATCCATCCGTTGTCATTAAAGGAGCTTGAGCGGTATAGCCACTATATTCTTCTGTAAAATCAAAATCCAAAGAAGTTGTTAGTTCATTGATTTCTTTTATTATTGTTACCGCTTTTACCTCTGGAGATGTAGCATCATTTGGTTGACAAACATGACCATTACAAGATCCATCAGCAATAGTGGTATCTGATATACAACAACTACCACCTCCTCCTAAAAGCACATCTACACAATAACTACTCCCTGAATAGTTGAAAGAAAGAGTTTCCTCTGACAATGTTTCTATATCACTAATAATATCACTAGCTTCTGTCTCTAAATTATTGTAGTTACCATCAGTGTTATAAACCTCTTCGGCTTTAACATCTAAATTATAAATCTCTTCAGCTAAAGATAAATTTTTGTAATCTCCTGAAGTATTTTTCATTTCTTCAGCCAAAAGACGCAATCTATGCATAGAACGAGCTACATTAGCTTCTTTAGCAGAATCTGTGTTTCGTAAAACAGAAATAATTAAACCAGCTAAAACACCAATAATAACTATTACTATTAATAGTTCAATGAGAGTGAAACCTTTTTTATTCATATATGTTTTTGTATAGATATTCTCTCAAATCACTAATTTTAATTCTTTCTTGTTGACGAGTGTCACGATGACGAACAGTCACATCATTGTTCTCTAGTGAATCAAAGTCAACAGTTAAACAGAAAGGAGTTCCAATTTCATCTTGACGACGATAACGACGCCCCACTGAACCACTTTCATCATACTGAATACTGTAATATTGTTTTAAAGACAAATATATCTGCTTAGCTTTTTCAACTAACTCTGGTTTATTCTTCAATAAAGGGAAAACGGCTGCTTTAATTGGAGCTAAAACAAAGGGAAGTGATAAAAGAACTTCTTCTTTTTCTTCTTGATAACTATGACAAAGTAAGAGTAAGAATAAACGCTCTACTCCTAAAGAAGTTTCAATGACATAAGGATAAGATTCTTTTTCTTTCAACTCAGTTCCACTGGCCTGTGAGTGATTTTTCAAATCCCAATCTCCCCGATTATGAACTCCTTCAATTTCTTTCCAACCAAAAGGAAACTTGTATTCAATATCAATCTGACGACGAGCATAATGAGCTCTATCTTTTTCAGGAACTTCTACTGCTCTAATATCTTTAATGCCTAATTTAGCATACCAATTCAATCTTTCTTCTTTCCAGTAATCAAAGAACTTATCAGCTGAATCAGAATTACAAAACCATTGCATTTCCATTTGTTCAAATTCACGAGTTCGGAAGATAAAATCTTTGGGATTAATTTCATTACGAAAAGCTTTACCAATCTGAGCAATACCAAATGGTAAACTTAAACGGGAAACATTAAGAACATTAAGAAAATTAAGATAAATACCTTGACATGTTTCCGCCCGTAGATAGCCAACTGATCCTTCATTCTCTACTGGACCAACCTGAGTTTTCATCATTAAGTTGAAACAACGAGGACTAGACAGTTCCCCACCACACTCTGGACAAACATCTTCTTCTTTTTTGAAACGACGGCGACATTTTTTGCATTCCACTAATTCGTCACTAAAACCAGCTAAATGGCCAGAGGCCTCCCATAAAGCAGAGGGAGTTAGGATAGCTGAATCTAAACCAACTACTCTTTCGTGACGACGAGTCATTTCTCGCCACCATTCATTACGAATGTTTCTTTTCATCTCAGCTCCTAATGGCCCATAATCATAACCAGAGCTAAAGCCACCATAAATAGCTGAAGATGGAAAAATAAAACCCCTTCTTTTACTTAATGCTGTTATTTTATTTAAATTCATTGTACTACTCCGTCTTCTACTTGTGAATCATCAGGGAGATCACTAGTAATAGCACGGTATTGTCTTTCTATTACATTATCAGTCCATTCATCAAGAGCTACAGCAGTAGCCTCTGATATTATCTCCACTATCTCTTCTCTTTGACCACTGTGTGGATCAAGAACTACTTGAAAATAAATATCTTTGGTCTCTCCAGCTTTGAATTCTCCAATATTCCAGATAACCTCACGACTCATATTATCAAAAGATATATTGGTATCAGAAGGAGATTTTTCTCCTGTCATTTTAACAGAATGAGGTAAAAAGGCACGCACAGCCAGATTGTCTAAATCATTATTGAAATTACGAACACGCCAGAGAATAGTATAGCTAGTTGAACGACCAATTATAGGATCAGGTCCACCATAATTAGTGAAAGGACCTTCAAAGTAATAACCTTCTTGAGTTAGTTGAAGATTGCTATTAATTTTAGTTTCAATCTGTTCGGTAATCTTTCCCAAAGAAACATTTACTGAAGCTATTGGTTCACGCGCAGATATTTGTTTTTTAGTTTTTACCCAAAAATCAACTTTACCTTCTTCCATTGTTGGCAAGAAACGTAAACTAGAAACAGCTGTTGAATCCCAAAGAATCATTCCAGCTGTTCTTTGGAACTGTCCCACTCCTGGTTGAACCGTAGTCAAGTCAAAAACATCTTTATCTAAATCAACTGTCAAAAACAAGTTTTCTTGTAAACTTTCACCAATATTCTTGAAACGAATTTCGTAATAAAGATATTCATCAATTGATGCTGAGTAGTTAGGTGATCCATTAACCTGGTATGTAATTAACAAAGGAGAAAGAGAGGCACCAACTCCTTTAGCAATTTGTTTGAGAGATAAAAATTCACCGTCTTGGAAAAGTCCAATAGAAGCACGAAAAGTATGAATATCTCCTACATCTCCACCTAAAATACCATTTACTCTTATTCTTCCTCCATCAGCTTTATTTAAAACACCCAGTGTCCACTCTGAATCAGCTAAAGGAGAAGGTTGAGAACTAGTAAACTCAAAATCTGTTGGATATTCCACTTTAACTACTAAATCAGTTAAAGGATAATCAATATTGGAGAAATAATTGATGTTAAAAGTAAATTCTTTTTCTGGCTCTAAACGAGATGGTATATCTAATTCAAAAGTCAAAGGAACTGATTTAACAATAACTGTATTAGTGGTATCAGACTCATAACGAACTCTTAATCCTTTGGGATTATAGCTAATAGATGATTTAGCTGTAATAGCAGACCCTTCAGCTCCAAAAACACGAGCATTGAAAGTAAAAGTTCTTTCATCACCAGGATAGATGTCTCCTAATTCAATCTCTCTTTTTAGTTTGCCTTTTTCTACTGATTCAGAAGGTCCTTCAGTTTCTATAGAAAAAGAAGGAAATTCAAAAACAAGAACAGCATCGTCTAAACGAATATCACCATTATTTTTATAACGAACCAGATATTCAACTTGCTGGCCAGCTTCCACTTCTTCAGTAGTTAATATATCTAAACGCATTACATCTTTAGAATAAAGATTTTTTTGGTACTGCCAAACAGCAATTATTCCTAAAATAACAATACCGATTAATAAAAAAGTTAAAAGTTTTTTCATATACATAAATATTCATCTAGACCTTGCTCGCATAAATCTTCTTCTACTACTCTTCCATCTGAATCAACACAATAGAAACCAGTAGAAAGAATTACTTGAGCACAAAAAGAGGAATCAGAAAGATTAAGTGTTAAAGATTCTTGAGATTGATTTTCAATATCTTGAGACAATATTAAAAAATCATCTTCTTCATCT
>CAYYPY010000029.1:0-13361 GCA_964473685.1 uncultured Candidatus Saccharibacteria bacterium | reverse complement strand
CAGCTTTATTCAAATTACTTAAATCCTCAGATACGGATGTTCTAGCTTCTCCTAAATTGTTATCATATTTTCCAATAAAATCAGGTAAAACATCATCTTCTAAGAATGATATTTTTTTTGTAATAGCTGGTTTCAAATCTGGGCCTAAACATTTAATGCCAGAACAATCACCGCCATATTGAGAATCACCACATTGAGAACCACCACAATTAAAACTTTGGACAAGATCATTCAAAGCTTGACTTTCATCAGCCATTCTAGTAGCAGCTTCAGCAGTTTCATTAACTGCTTTTTCTACATCATCCATTTTCTTTTTTCCATCTTCGTCAAAGACAGCCCTATTGATTAATACTCCAACAGGAATTTGATAATAATATTTTGTATCAGGTTTGAATTGAGTTACTATAGTATCTCTATAATCTTCTTTTAAGCTATCAGGAGTAGAAATAATTGTTAGACTAGGATTAATAGTAAAAATAATTAACCATGAAGCTAAAACTATAATACTACCAGTAATACCGTCAGATATTCTGGTTCTACCTTCTTTGGTTTGAGAAACATTACCGGTAGAAGTTAAGATAAGAAATCCTCCATAAACAATGCTAGCAAAAATAACAAATCCTGAGATAGTAATAATAGTGTAATATAGGTTAGAGATAAACTCTACTAAACTCATACCAGCTATGTCTAAATTAAATATTTTCATTCTTGTACTTCTGCGTAGACCACTAAACTCCACAAAGGAATTAAAGAGCCCACAACTGGAATAATGTTTATAAACATACAAACTGGTTTCAACCATTTTGTTTTTTTAATCCACCTTGTTGCTTTACCTAATGTTTGCACTGTTTTTTTAGTTCCTTTAGGTTTTTTACCTCTTAATAACATCCAGAGACCGAAAACAATAAAAGCTGTTATATCAACCAAAGATGATGCAGCTAATCCTATTACTGGTATAGCTGATATAAAAATACCTAAAAAATCAAAAATAAAAGCAGTCATCATCATAATCAATCCTTCAGGAAGAAGCATTTTTGACCACCCCCCAGATTCTTCATTATTCTCTAAATTCTCGTTCATATTCTTCTTTAGCTTGTTTTATCTTCTGCCTTTCTTCTGGTGATGTAGTCACAATCTGATCTTCTGAATAAGAAGCCACTACTCTGATAGCAACGTGTTTTTTACCAGCAAAGAATATTCCTTCACCAGTAGCTCCTTCTAAAAGAATCATTTTTTCTTCATCAGTTAAACCAAAAGATTGTTGAACTATGTCAATGATAGAAGGAGATTGTTTCAATAAAATTCTTAAAGCTGAGTTATTGACAATTGGTTGTCCATAATCAGAGCTCATAAAGTCAGATACGTCTTGAGTAATTGTGGTGACTCCAGTCCAGTATTTACGTGATCTTTTAACTAATCCGAACAAGAAAGAAGCACTATCTTCATTTTGCATCATCAACCAAGCCTCATCAATTAGTAATATTCTTTTCTTTAAAGAAGAGGTTATAGTCTTCCAGATATATCTCATAACAATAAACATAGCCATAGGACGTAATTCTTCTTCTAGATTTCTAATACCAAAAATAACTAGATTGTTATCCATAGAAACATTAGAGGTTTGGTTGAAGAAGTGAGAATAAGCTCCTTTTGTAAACTTTCTTAAACGACGAACCAGTGATTCTCCACCATCCATATTCTCTAAAACATCTTCCATATCGCTTAATACAGGAACTTTTTCGGCCCAAGTTTTTGGATCAGATTCTTCAGTTATATCACGAGCAGCATAGGTTTCACTAATAGCTTGATCTATAATAGCATCTTCTTCTGGAGTTAAACCACCTAACATTAAACGTAATAGCCCTACCAAGTTAACAGTGTTGGATCTTAAAACATCAGCTGGGCGTTCATCCTCTCCCGGTGTTGGTATATCCATAGGGTTGATGTGATCTGTAGAAGACAATGAAATATCAAAGAAACTTCCTTCTACGGCTTCAGCTAGAGTACGATATTCATTTTCAGGGTCAATAATGATAACATCAGTTCCAGCCATTAAATAACGCAAAGCTTCTAATTTAACGAGATAAGATTTACCAGAACCAGAAGTTCCAAAGATAACAGCGTTAGGGTTTTCTAATGAGAAACGATCAAATAAGACTAAAGAGTTGTTGTGCTGGTTAATACCATAAAGAATGCCTTCATTAGAGCTCAAATCAAATGACAAGAAGGGAAACATACTAGAAAGAGGTTCGGTGTTCATAATAGTACTGACATCTATCAAGTCATTGCCCAAAGGAGATGTACTTAAAAATCCTTCTTTTTGTTGGAAGAGAGCTGGTTTAATATAAATAAGTTTACCTTCAAAGAAGGATCTCATAACGTTTTCAATCTCTTTCAATTCAGTTTCTGTTTCTCCATAGATAGTTAAATATAATCCCATACGGAACATTTTTTCTTGAGCTGATTGTAAACGGTCTCGGAGATCTTCCATGTCTTCAAAAGCGGTTTCCAGAACAGGATCACGAACCAATCCTTTCTCTTCTTTTTCTATTAATTCAGCTTGAGTTTCAGTTACTTTTTTACGTAACTTTTTCAACATATCTCCAGTATCAATAGGATGGATGAAGAAAGAAATGTCCATAGGGAAATTGGAGTTGATAACAGGAGACAACCAAGCAGTAGATAGATATTGAGGATAAGAAAAAACAAAGAAAGTTTTAGCAAAACGCTCTCCGATATAAATATGGCTTTGTTTTATATCTATAGAAGATGGAGCTAAAATATCTTTTATCTCAATTATTTCTGGTGTTCCAGAATCAAGATCTTTTTTCTTTTTATTAAAAAAGTTAATCATACAATTAATTCAGGTGGAAACTCTGGATAGTAGCCCGACTCAGCTTCTTTTGGATGATAAAGTCCCCAGAGCAATTCAATTAACTCAATACTTGTTAATGGTATTGATTTTAAACCACAACGTCGCAAACCCAAAGAAACAAACTCCATTTTCTGCCAGATTTGGCTTTTACCTCGTTGAAAGTTTTCTTCGCTCATACTTCCTTGTTTTTTCTTTAAAGTTTCTCCGACTGATTGGGAATAAGGGACAACTAAAAAGAATTTCTTGGTAAGAATATTTTCTTTTTCAATTAAGCTTTCTACAAATTCAATATAATTACTGGTTTGTGATCTCAATAATTTGCTTTTATGAGTTTGTTGAATCTCTCTCATTTTTTCTAAATAACCATTTAAATTAAGTTTCCTTGACTGAATAACAATTTGGCAAGAGAAATCAAGGGAGTTTAAAAAGGCTTGAAATTGACTAACAATAGCTCGTTGCTCTTCAGCTGATTTAAGAGAAAAGTTTAAAGAGGAAACAAGCATTATCCCACGTAGAGAATGGTTTTCTAAAACCATAACTCCTTCTCGGATTTGTTCTATACTTTCTAAAAAGTTTTGTGTTGGTGTGTGTTTCATTGGATTTCTATTTCGTCTGCTAATGTATCTAATCGCCTTCTTCGGTTTGGTACAGTAGTTTTTTCTTTTTCTTCGACTTCTTTTATTTCTCTTTTAGGTAAATTGAATTTCATAGGAACATTTTTTCTTTTCCAGATATATGTTCGTGGATGTAAGAAAAAATTAAACATACTTACTACCACAACTCCGAAACTACGACCTTCTATTTTTGCAAAAGCCATAGCTCCTGCTAAAAGAAAACCTCCTCCTGATAAGATGAAATATAATTGACTATTAGATTTATACAGAAAAGGATATAGAGCAAATGCCAAACAAGCTGCTAGTCCTAAATAAAGAAATTGACGAAAACTTAAAGGACCAACTACGGTGGCTTCTCTCTCAATAAATTGTGGTAATTTATACTGCATATTATTCTATAGCTTCTCGGTAGCTATCAGATTGTTGTTTTCTTTTTTTGTTTGGTTTAATACTTAATATTTCTTTTTTGACACGTTCAGCTATTTTTTTAGCTAAACTTTTATCAACCTCTACGGACATAACCGAGATAAAAGAATCTATACTCATTGTCTCTATTATTACATTGTAGACTAATTCCGGCAACATTTTAGATAAAGCAGTAGGTAAATCTGTTTTTAAATCAGCAATAATTTCTGAAGTTTCTGGTGAAATCAACATTTCTTTCTTGTCTTCTGGGAGAGAATCCCAATCATCTAAAAAATCATTCATTTGTTTTTTCAAAAATTGATTTAATTTGCTCGACTTCTTTTTTATCTACTTTGTATGAATTGGCAATATCGTTGACAATTTGATCTGTTGTTTCTCCTGCTAGTGATGCATTGTTCCAGTCTTGTTGTATTGTCTGTATTATCTCTATTTGATTAGCCGAATCTTTAGCTTGGTCTTTTTTACCGTTACTTACTAGACTTCCGATATGAGAAAAAGCTAACTTTAGAGAACTTTCTAGATCCATTGAATTAGATAAATAGTTGATAGCATCAATTGTTTTTTTAGAAGAGGTTAAAGTGGCATCCATAACTCCTTTTCTAATATCCATAGGCATATTACCTAGTTTAGATAACATACCAAGCATTAATGAATTATCTTTAGCGCCATTATTTTCAATAGCTTTAGTAATATTTTTAATTATTTCATTGCTATCTTGTTTTTGCTTTTCAATGTTTTCAATTTCTTCTTTTCCTTCATTGAATTTTGTTTTATCTACATTCTTGAATTCATTTTCTTCTATCGGTTCAGATTGTTCTTGGAAAGGATTATTGTGTTCATCAATTATCTTTTCTACTTCTTTTTCAGAATAGCCAGTTTCTATACTCGCCTTTCTAATAGCTTCTTCATGGGATAGTTTTGGTTTTTTACTTTCTTCTTCAGCTTCTTTCCAGGACTGGGGACCTCCTTGAGATGTTGCAACCTTTAATTTTCGTTCATTGAGATAAATATTAATAATGTTGTCTTTATCTTTATGATCTATGGTTTTACTTTCTTGCTTTTCTTCTTTAGTCTCTTTTTGCTTCCTGATTTTATCGCTGAACATATTTATATGTTTTTCTTTGAAACCTCCATCCATTTTTTTATACCACAGAGGACTGTTAATCATATAAGCTAATAAGTCTACGTCCATAGTATCTTGGTTGTTTTTAGTATGTTTAACAAATCTATCCACAAAAGCACTATTTTTAGAAGCGGCAGCCAAATTAGAAGAATCCCATTTTTTACCGATAACTGGATCGTAATAACCTTCATCATCTTTATTTGTCAAATTTATCAAATCCATAGACTTCTTTATTTCGTCAGGCTTCATTTTACTAACCATATATTGATCTGCAGCTAATTTTGATTTCTTAATTTTGCCACCAATAACTCCAAATTTATTAGTTTCTAAATTATTTAATGTGTCAGTAAAACTTTCAAGTTTATTTTTATCTTCTCCAGCTAAACGATTCATTATAGCGGTGATAACAGGTACTGTTTTGTCAGGTGATTGCGCCTCCAAAACTGTCATAATATCGACTAGATTTTTCCCAGAAACATTTTTCAATAACTCTGTTTGCTGAGTTTTATTCATACTATTAAATTCTGAAAGAACTCCAGCTTTTTGAATTTTATTTGCTGATTGTTGATAAGCAGACTTAGCTCCGAGATCAGTTTTTCGGTCTTTGATAGCTTCTTGACCTTGTTTGAAGTCATCAGCTTTATCTTTTTGTATGCTTTCTGACACATTACCTCCTAAATTAGTAGCAACTCTTCCAATAGCGTCAGCCCCAGTTACTCTTTTAACGGCATTAAGAGCTCCTCCAAAAATTTTCTTAGCACCTTTTTCTTGACTGTAATCTTGAACTTGCCATGCTCTTCCTAAACGCAGAGCTCCTCTTGATGCACCGGTAAGAGGTTTTTCAAGAGCTTTGGTAGCATCTCTTTTTGCTCTTTGTGCTCCACTCTTAAGCATTCCACCACCATATTTTTTAACAGTCTTTTTAAAGCCACCAATAATAGCACTAGATCCTTCAGCGCTTGTGCTTAGTCCAACAAAGAAACCAACAGCTAAGAAACCACAACCAATTATTGATGGAATAAGATGAGCTAATACTCCGTCTTGAGCAATTTGTAGTTTATTATCATCTGATAAAGTATAGAGAACAATTTGATCAGACATATAAAGGAAGAAGGCAGCGGGGATACCGATTATACACCATTGCATGAATTGATTTCTCCATTTGTTCGCGATACTTTCAGTTGATGGTAGGATATAAGCGGCGAAAGCTAACGGTGATAAAATTATTAATATCCATAGAACAATATAACGCATTAAAAATAAAATAGCATAAAGAATTGAGAATAACCCATACCCTATATTCACCATTGTCAAACCTATAGGCATAGCCATAGCTGAGCTGAAAGAGTCCCAATTACCAAAGACTCCACTCATACTTTTACTCAATGCTTGAATATCTTGACTAAATTTACCAATTAACCATGATTCACCGGCAATACTACTCAAAAAGAAATTCATAAAAATATTAGAGAAATCAATAAATAGTCCTAGAATTACTGGAGAAAAGTTAATTAAAAGAATAACAGCAACTAACCTGGGAAGAGTTTTTTGCCAAGCATAATTTTTGATACGTAAAGCAGTTCCTAATCCAATTAATGTTAAAATAATAACAAAAAACATATTAACTAGGTCGCGGACAATTCCCCAACCATAAACAACAACGGGGTTGGTAGTATAACTAGCCCCTATAAAAGAAGTTGAAGTTACTACTCTCAAAATGCCATCTCCTATTTGGAAGAATAGCATGGATAACATTAACATTACTGAGAAAACAGCGAGGAGAATAGATCCAATAATAGCTGAAGCAATAGATCGAGCTAAGCTAGCTTCTACATCTGACACGGGTATCAATAAAGCTATTACTATAAATAAACCAACAATTATTAACAGGTTCTTTTTATTATTCATGTTTTTTTATTATAACACTTCCTAATTTTTTTGTTAAGTCCTTCCACTCATTTAACGACAGGGTTTCAGCTCGGCGACGAGGATCTATATTATTTTGTTTCAACCAATCTGCATCCAGTAGATTTCCGAGCTGTTTTCTTTTTTGAGAAAAACCTTTTTTAATGAGTTGAAAGAATTTCTTGTCTTCAGGTTGCTTCTTTATATTGTATATTTTTATAACACTACTGTCCACCTTAGGAGTGGGTTTAAAATTACCTTTAGCAACATTAAATAATATTTTAGCTTCAGCATAAAAATGAACTGATAGATAAAGAAGATTGCCAGGACTACAAATTCTTTGAGCCACCTCTTTTTGAACCATAATAATCATCTCTGATGGTTTCTTCTTGTTTTCTAAGAAATAACGAATAATAGGAGAAGTGATGTAATAAGGAAGATTAGCTACAACTTTGTATTTTGATGGTAGTTTTTTGAAATCTAAAATGTCATTATAAACTATTTCCAAATTAGGTTTTTCTTTCAAGATTAAAGATTCATCTTTTTCTATGGCTATAACTTTTTTTGCTTGTTTAGTTAATAGATAGGTTAAAGCACCTTTCCCAGGGCCAACTTCAACAACAACATCACTAGAATTTATTTCCGCTTCTTTGATAATACGTTCAGCTACTTTAGGATTGATCAGAAAATTTTGCCCCCATTTCATATGTGGTTATTGTAGCAGAAAAAATCAATGTGGATAAGGGCATTGACACTATAGTTCTTATTTTGGTACGCTTAAAAGCGTTAGAATATGATAGAAGAATCAAAACAGATCATCCTGAAAGGAATAGTCCTTGTTGCTGGAATGGCCTTTTTTCTCTGCTGTAACCCACAGCCGTCTTTTATTAATGAGGAAAATGTATCAGAAGATAGTGTTTTTTTGAGTTTAGATAATTTTCAAGTAGCTGAAGAAACAGAAACTATTTTAGTAGAACAGAATACTTTTACAGCTATCTCTCCTTTATTTATACCTCATTCTCAAGTTCTAGGAACAATTGTCTCTCAAGAACCACAACGTGAGGTTTTTGTTTATACCGTTCAATCAGGAGATAATATCTCTTCTATAGCTTCTAATTTTAATGTTTCTACATCAACAATTCTCTGGGCCAACAATTTAAATACAAAATCTAAAATCAAAGAAGGACAAGAGTTAATTATTTTACCTGTAACAGGTACTTTACACTATGTCCGTCAAGGAGAATCTATTAGTTCTATAGCTTCTCTTTATAAAGCTAACCAACAAGAGATTATAGCTTTCAATGAAATAGAAGATATTGCCACAGGAGATGTTTTAATTATTCCTAATGGACAAATGCCGATTAAAGCTCCTACTATATCTAGTTTTGCTGGATGGGTTATGCCAGCTCGGGGTGTTATTACTCAAGGACTTCATCCATATAATGCGGTTGATGTAGCTAATAAATGTTACACCACTCCTATTTACGCAGCAGCGAGCGGAACAATACAGCGTACAGGTTTTTGCCCTAAAGGAGGTAATTATATTCGCATTTTGCATAGTAATGGAGTTGTAACCTATTATGGCCATCTCTCTAAGATATTAGTATCACCAGGACAAGCAGTGTCTCAAGGAGCTGTTATTGGTTATATGGGAAACACCGGTTTCACCATTGGTGCCACCGGTTGTCATATCCATTTTGAAGTTAGAGGAGCTACCAACCCATTATCTCGTTATGAGGAAGGATCACGCATCTAAACATTTAGCACAAGTACGAGCTTCGGGAACTAATTTTAATCGCTCAGCAGCGATTTTTTTGCCACACTTTTCACAAATACCATAGTCACCTTTCTCTATTTTAGCTAAAGCAATATTAATGTTTTGTAGTTTCTTTTCCAGAGTTTGTTCTATGGAAAGCAAACTAGTATATTCTTCTACCTTATCAGCTTCATCTTCTAGATCAGCATTTTCAACTTGAGGCCATTTGGTGGTCCAGTTATCAACATGTGGATCTGTTTCTTTAGCAAAACTAGATAGTAATTCTTCAATTCTTTGTTTTTCTTTTTCTAATTTTTGTTTCATTTTTCAATTATTGTTTTAATATTTTCTAAAGAAGAGGACATGATAAACTTATCGTTAGTGAAGGTGTAACAAAGTTTATTGTCTTGTGTTCCAATTTGGCAACGAATCTTTTCAGATTTATGATTAATATTTTCAAAAATAGCTGTTGATTTGATAGGTATATATCTTGTCAAAAAGCCCATATTTTTTCCAACTTCATCTTCCCAGGAACGGAAGTTGAGAGACACTTCTTCTGTCGGGCCTATAACATTAGCTACAATACCCAAAACATTTCTACCAGTATTGTTGTCTACATATAGATTCATTTCTTCACTAACAGCATCAAAGAAACCATCAGGGTATCCTACCGTCATAGCGGAAAACAGAGAATTAAGATTAAGGGTTTCTCTGTCATCTAAATCATTGATAATAATTCTGCTAATAGTTGATTCAGGGTAATCTTCAGTTATTATATTATCTAGAGTTAAATTTAAATCACTCATACTAGGAATATTTCTAGCTGCTGGCAAATTATCGAATTGGATTATAGAATCAGGAATATCAATTTCTGGAACAGGAACTGGCACTTCTTTTTGCTCTGGAGGGGAAACTTTATCTGCTTTTACAAACCAATAAGCTAGAGCACCTAAGGCCACAGAAACGGCTATGATGATTAAAATAACAGCGAACCGAGAAATGTTCTTTTGATTACTAGATGGCTTATCAGGTACTGGTATTTGATCGTTGGTTATAAAAGGATTTTTATCTATAGAAGGTGCTTGCTTGAAATCTGTTCTTTTAACTTCTTCACTAGATATTCCTTGAACTTTTTCCAAGAATCTTCGGCGAGCTTCTTCATCTCTTTCTTGTACTTCTTTCATTTTCCTTCTAATTCTTTCCTCAGGAGTTTCTTCTTTAGGAACTTCTGGAGCAATCTCTATTTTTTCCACCTCTTCTTTTCCTTGATTTAATTCTATTTCCTGCTGGCGCTTTTTTTCTTCTATTCTTTTCTTAATTTCTTCTTTTCTTTTCTCTTCTTCAGCTTCCTGTCTTTTTCTTTCTTCTTCAAGTTCTTGCTTTCTCTTTATCTCTTCTTCTTGTTTTTTCTTTAATTCCTCTTCTTTTCTTTTAGCTTCTTCAGCTTCCTGTCTTTTTCTTTCTTCTTCTGCTTTTCTTTTCTCTTCTTCTTTTTGTCTTCGTAATTCTTCTGCTTTTCTTAATTCTTCCTCTCTTTTTCTTTCTTCTTCCTCTCTTCTTTTCTCTTCTTCTTCAGCTCTTCTTCTTTCTTCTTTTTCTATTTCTTCTCTATTTAATTCTAGGAATATTTTTTCTAGACGATCATTAATAGTATCAATAGAATTATTTAAATCTTGTTTTCTCTTTAAAGTAACTTCTAATGATTTTTGAGTATTTTTTAAAATTTCTTCTTTTTCCCAGCGAGTTTTTTCAATGTCTCTTATACCATTTTCTATATTCCATCTTTCTTTTTCTATCCTCTTCTTTTCTTTAGGGTCTTCAGTAGATTTTTCCTTAATTTCTATTTCACCTTTTTGAGACTTCAGATTTTCTTCTTCAGTAGTAATTTTTTTCAATTCTTCAGTTAAAAGAGTCACTTTTTCTAAAGAAGAAATTTCTTCTTTTTCAACAATAGAAATTTGTTTTATTAATTGATCTTTTTCTCTTCTTAATTTATCTTGCTCTTTTTCCAAAGATATTTCTTCTTGTTTACGGGCTAAACGCTTGTCCTCCTCTTGTATTCTTTCTTCAATAGTAATAATTTTCTGGAAAGATAATTCTAACTCGCTAATAGCTACATCTATATTAGCTATTTCTTCTTCCCAAGACCAACGTTCTTGCTCAATAGAGCGACGACGACTTTCTAAAGACCACCTATCTTCTTTGATCTTTCTTTTTTCTTCTTCAGTGGCTTCTTTTTCTTTTTGTTCAATAACAGTAATTTGTTCTTCAATGGTAGCTTCTTTCTTTAATACAAAATTAAGATTTTCTTGTAATTCTTCTTTTTTAGAGCACAATTCATCTCTCTTCTTATTTAATGGATCTTTTTCTATAGCTAATTTTTCTAGTTCTTTAACTAAGTCTTTTCTTTTATTAGCTAAGTATGCTTCGTCTTTTTCTCGACGAGCTTTTTCTTCTGCTCTTTTTTTAGCTTCTTCAAGTTTTCTTAATTCTGCTCTTCTTTTCTCATTTTCTATTCTTCTTTTTTCTTCTTCAGCTTTTCTTTGAGCTTCTTCAAGTTTTCTTTTTTCTTCTAATTCTTTTTGTTTCCTTTCTTCTTCCTCTTTTCTTTGAGCTTCCTCAGCTTCTTTCTTTCTTCTCATTTCTTCTTCAGCTTTTCTTTGTTCCGCTAATTCTTTTTGTTTACGTTCTTCTTCAGCTCTTTTTCTAGCTTCTTCAGCTTCTGCTTTCTTTTGTTCTTCTAATTCTTTTTGCTGAATTTCTTGTGTTTGTTTATTGGCTTGTTCAGCTTCTTGTCTTTTTCTTTCTTCTTCTTGTTTACCTCGAAGCATACGCTGTCTTTCTTCTTCCTTTTTTTTCTCTAGCTCTTCTTGTTCTTTTAATTCTAATGTTTCTTTTTCTTTGCGTTCTACTTCTTCTTGCTTATGCTTCTCAGCTTCTTTCCTCATCTTTTCTTCTGCTTCCTCTTTTTTCTTTTGTTCTACCTCTTTCATTAGTGCTTCAATCTTTTGATCACGAAGAGCCTTTCTCTTTTCTTGCTCTATATCTTCAGCAGTTTTTTTGCGAGGAGTAGCAGGCTTAGGTTGAGTTCCTTGTAGCCGAGCAATGTCTT
Organism: uncultured Candidatus Saccharibacteria bacterium; assembly: GCA_964473685.1. Taxonomy (GTDB): domain Bacteria; phylum Patescibacteriota; class Minisyncoccia; order Minisyncoccales; family CAYYPY01; genus CAYYPY01. The sequence goes on along the minus strand of CAYYPY010000029.1, from coordinate 1,553 downwards.
TCTGCATGGTTTTAATATCCAACTTTTGATTGGAATCATCTTTAGCAGAAATATTTTTATTTAGGTTTTCTTTTTCGGTAGCCATACTAATAATCTACCATAGAAAAAATAAAAAACCAACTATTCTTTGTCCACATCCTTCATTGACAAGTCAATTCTTCCTTGATTATCAATACCAATAACCTTAACTTTTATCTTATCACCCAAGCTAAGGATATCTTCTACTTTCTCTACTCTCTTAGAAGACATTTTAGATATATGAACTAATCCGTCTTGTCCAGGTAGTACTTCTACAAAAGCACCAAAGGTAGTTATTCTTTTTACTTCTCCTTCAAAAACTTCACCAACCTCTACTTCTCTGGTTATTTCTTTAATCCACTTTACAGCTTTTTCAGCTGACTCTTCATTTTCTGATGTTACAAAAATCAAACCAGAATCTTCAATATCAATATTAGCTCCAGTTGTGTCAATAATTTCATTGATAACTTTTCCACCAGGGCCAATAACTTCTCTAATCTTTTCAGGATTAATTTGTAAAGTAATAATACGAGGAGCGTAAGGAGAAAGATTGGGTCGAGAAGCAGGCATAGTAACTACAATCTTTTCTAGAATCTGCAAACGAGCTAATTTAGCTCTTTCTAATGTTTCTTCCAACATCTGGCCGTTTATTCCTTTAATTTTAACATCTAATTGAATAGCAGTAATTCCTTGTTTAGTTCCTGCTACCTTGAAATCCATTCCTCCGTGATGATCTTCCATTCCTTGAATATCTGTAATCATCTTGTACTCTTTGCCTTGTTGAATAATTCCAATTGATATTCCAGCAATATGATTTTTCAAAGGAACACCAGCATCCATTAAAGCTAGTCCAGTGGCTGAAAGAGCAGCTTGAGATGTAGATCCATTAGAAGATAGTATTTCTGATACAGCACGGATGGTATAAGGGAAATCTTTTTGTTCAGGAAGAAGTGGAAAGATAGCTTTCTCACCCAACATTCCATGACCAATCTCTCTTCTTCCTGGACCACGCATTGGTCGGACCTCTCCTACGGAATAAGCGGGAAAATTGTAATGGTGCATAAAATTCTTCTTGCCATTTAAGATCATGCCATCCATTAACAATTGATCGCCTGGTGCACCCAGAGTAACAATAGATAGTGATTTAGTTTCTCCACGAGAGAATATAGCTGAACCATGAGCTCTTGGCAAAACGGCGACATCCATACTTAAAGGACGTATTTCATCAATTCTTCTTCCATCAGGACGTTTATTATTCTTTAAAATATTTTCCTTAACAATGTCTGATGTAATTTCATCAATTAATTGCCAAACTTCTTTTACATCTTCTGGCCAATTCTCTTGAATCTTTTCTGATATATTGTTTTTAATTTCTTGGCGCTCTTTTCTATCAACGGTATAAATCATTTTATCTATCTCTGAGCTAAGAGTGGTTTCAACTTCTTTTTTTAATTCTAAATTGATATCAGGCATATCAATAACAATCTTTTCTTTTCCTTCTTTATTAGCTAGTTCTTGGAAGAAATTGCAAAGAT
>CAYYPY010000028.1:0-2635 GCA_964473685.1 uncultured Candidatus Saccharibacteria bacterium | reverse complement strand
ATAGATTTAGATCCATATCCAGAAGCAAAAGAATAATTGCCTTGAGCATGAGTTAATTCACCAAAAGAAGCTGAACCAGTTCCCTGAGCTATATTCATTCTTCCAGAAACAAAAGAATAATCACCATTAGCTTGATTCATATAGCCAGTAGCAAAAGATCCTTGACCATTAGTTATATTCTTATAACCAGAAGCAAAAGATGCTCGTTCTCTGGCCTCTGTCTCTTGACCAAAAGAAGCTGAAGCAGTTCCAAAAGCTTTTGTTTTATAACCAGAAGTAAAAGATGCTAGTCCAGTAGCTTCTGTCTCTTGACCAAAAGAAGCTGATGCAGTTCCAGAAGCTTTTGTTTCATTACCAGAAGTAAATGAATTATTTCCTGATGCTTCTGTTAGTCTACCAAAAGAAGCTGAAGCAGTTCCAGTAGCTTCTGTTTCATTACCAGTAGCAAAAGAAGCTTGACCAGAAGCAATTGTCTTAAAACCAGCTGCCAATGATGCCACTCCTGATGCTATATTACTGTTTCCAATTGCCATTGAAGAAACTCCTGTAGCTTCTGTTAAATAACCTAAAGCTGAAGAATTATTGCCTGATGCAATCGTCATATATCCAGTTGCTAATGAAGCATCACCAGCCGCTTCTGTGCGATATCCAGCAGACAAGGAGGACTGGCCACTAGCTACTGATCTATCTCCTGCTGATAATGCATAATTTTCTTCAGCTCTGGTGAAAGCACCTAAAGCTATTGAAGCTTTTCCTAAAGCAAAAGTTCCTCTACCAGCAGACAAGGATTGATCACCCTCAGCTGTTGTATTATAACCAGCAGAAAAAGATGCCATACCAATAGATTCTGTTTCTCTACCAGCTGCTATAGATGCAATTCCTAAAGCTTTGTTGTTATAACCAAAAACAGTGGAAGATCTTCCACTTGCTGTATTACCAGGATAACCAAATTTAGTAGCATACTGCCCCGAAGCATTTATATTAGCAAAAGAAACAGAACGATTAGTTCCTATCAAGCGAGTAGTATTATTCCATTTTCTTTCCCATATTTCTCCAAAACTAATACCCACTTCACGCCAATCATCTAAAAGATCATCTATTCCTTTCCATTGGGCTAACCAATTTTCTTCTTCTTTATTTAATACAAGAAGTTTCTTTCCATCAATATTATTATAATCTTGAAAATATAGTTGTCCGCAAACAAGTAAATCAACATCAACATCTTGACATTCTCCTATTTCAGCTTTGTCAGACAACAAAATGTTGAAGGCCGAAAAGATTTTATCAGTTATTATTTTCCCCAATTTCTTCTGACCTCCCTTCATTTCTGTTAAAGGATGAGGCTGATTGTTTTCTGGTGGTACACTTTCAGCTAAAGCAAATCCAAAAACAAACAAAACAAGGATTGAAATAACAACTACTCTTTTCATCTTGATTGTATTTTATCATAAATAAAATCTTTGACAATAGCAAAACAATCTGTTAATATCTCAGCATATGAAAAAAGATATTCATCCACCATATTATAAAGACGCTAAAGTCAAATGCGTCTGTGGTCAGACTTTTACTCTCGGCTCAACTCAAGAGCTAACTGAGGTAGAAGTTTGTTCAGCTTGCCACCCTTATTACACCGGTAAAGAAAAAATCCTTGATACTCTAGGAAGAGTTGATAAGTTCAAGAAGAGAGTAGAAAAGGGTAAAACCATGCGCAAGAAATAATGACTCTTGATCCGTTAAACGAAGAAAGAGAAGAAATACTAAAACAGCCTAGTATCACGAGATTCATTGGAACTACCTAAAGATAAGCTGGACTCATATGTATAAGCAGAACTACCTAATGATATGCTGGAATAATAGGCACGATTTTTATTTCCAATAACAATAGAATCATCGAAAGAAGAACGAGCAGTGCCACCAAATCCAATACCAAAACCAATGGAACTGTTTTCAACAAAGTAATGAGAAAAATAATAAGAATAAGCAAAGTTTTGTCCAAAGACAATTGAATTATTATATGCTTTGTTGTTGTAGCCAAAGGATAAACTGGAAGACAGTGCTTGCATATTAGTTCCGCCTAAAACACTATCATTCTCTCCTACAAGGCGAAGAGTATTTCCTGATAATACCCAACCTTGATCTTCTACTGTTGCTGGTCCTTCTGTATCAGCTACATCAACTAAATCTTCCCAAGTAGCTGGATTATCATCCATCATTGTCAAAACTTTCCACTCTTCAGGATTACCTCCTGTAATAGCTAAAGAACCATCTAGTAAAAAAGAATGAAAATGAACATTATCTTCTTCAGTTTCTCCAATTATAATTGTACCAAATACAATTTCATCTTCTTGTTGTTCTTTTTTTATTAAACCACCAACATTAAACTGCATCTTGGCTTCTATCCCACCATCTATAATTAAAGATCCATTTTTTCTTTGGATATCATTACTAACATCGAAATAAGAATTAATTTTTTCTGTTGAATCAGACCAAGCAAAAACCACCAAAGAAAAGCTTAGCAAAAAGATTGAGATGAGTAGTGTTTTTTTCATTTGCTGGATTTTCCGTGAATAATATAATGAAAAGATATGTTAGAACTTCCATTGTCTTTCTCTTTAATTTCCACTCTATCAGGTGA
>CAYYPY010000027.1:0-4221 GCA_964473685.1 uncultured Candidatus Saccharibacteria bacterium | reverse complement strand
GTCCTGCCGGGGACACTACCAATTTTTATTGCTTGTGGTATAGTTAAAATATGAAACAATTCTTAAAAAAGAACTGGCTCCTAGCTCTAATTTTGGCTGGGTCTATTCTTTTAATAACCATATTAGTTATTACTACCCGTGCTCCTGAACCAATAACTAGTACAGAATATGATTTTGTCTATACTCAATCTGATTCAGTTTGGTTTCTGGAAAAAATAGAAGCTGATACATATATAGTAGAGAATCAAAAGATTGTAGCAGTCCCTGGCAGACATCATAGTGCTCAATCTCTCTGGCTATATGATTCAACCAACCAAAAAAGTCGTCAGCTTTCTTTAGAAGAAGCAGAAAAGTTAACCATTGACAGTAATGAGTTATCGCCCGATGGTTTTATTGTCGCCGTCGAGCTTAGTAAAGAACCAATCACTTGGGGTGATAATTCTGATTACCTCAGATTTCTTGTTTTCAAAAAAGACAATCAATCAACTCAAATCAAAATCTCTCACTGTCTATACGAAGAATTTGTAGGTTGGGTGATAAAATAAATATATTTTCTTTTACTCCAAGATCCGGAGAAGTAAGACTATCTTCAATATCTATTCCAATTTTTATTGCTTGTGGTATAGTAAAAGTATGAAACAATTCTTAAAAAAGAACTGGGCTCTAGTTCTCGCTTTTGCTGGGCCAATTTTGTTTATAGGTGTACTGATTATTCTTACTTATATCCCCCAACAAATTGTTGTCACTGATTATGATTTTGTTTATACCACGGCTGATTATCATTCTTGGGCTGATCAGATAGAAACTGATATCTATGTAGTTAAAGATCAAAAGATTAATGCTGTTCCAAGTAACAATCGATACAATAGCTCCATTTTAACTCTCTGGCTTTACGATTCAACTAATCACACTAGTCGCCAACTTTCTTTAGAAGAAGCTAAAGAACTAACTGTAGATATCAGCAAAACATCTCCTGATGGAGTAAGTATACATAACCAAGGGAGAAGAAGAGATGGTTTTTTCCCTTTCTTTGATAGTCATCATTATGATCCCTATCTTATCTTTGAAAAAGATGGTCAAGAAACTAAACTCAACATATCATCATATGAATATGAAGATTTTCTAGGTTGGGTTATAGAATAAATATATGAATAATAAAGAAGAATTATTACAACAACTGAAAGAAAAGATAGAAACTGGAGAGATTAGATATGAAGATATCAAAAAGATAGAAAAAAAGAAACCTTTTAATATGAAAATTCCATATATCATTGGTGGAATTATTTTAATTATAGGAATATTAGGCTTGATATCACAAATATGGGATCATATTGGTTTAATCGGTCAGGTTGGTATGACTCTGATATTAGGTACAATAATGACTATTATTGGATCTATTTTATTGAAACAAGAGAAAAAAGATACTCTTGGTATTGTTTTTCATGTACTGGGAGCTATTTTAATTCCATTAGGAATAACTGTTTTGATGAGTAATTTAAATTTATTGAATGATTTTCTTTCTTTAGCTGTAATTTCAATGATTCTTTTTATCTTCTATCTTGCTTTAGCTGTTTTCCATCAAAAATCTTTTTTGACTATTGTTTCTATATTTTATGCTATTACCTCTATTAATCTTTTTCTTTTAATAAATAGATTTACTAATTTCACTCAGGCCCTACCTTATTTATCTATAATTATTGGACTATCTCTTCTTCTTCTATCTTACCAATGGCGAAAAGGATGGAATAAGGGAATAACACCTATTTTGTCTATTAGTGGATCAATTATCTTCTGGAGCTCTTCTTTATATCAAATCTTAGATTATGAAAAAAGTATTTTTATTATTCTTTATTTCATCTTAGTTAGTTTGGGATTATTTGTTTTTAAGAAGACAAAAGATCGTTTTGCTTCTTTTATCACTGTTTTCTTTTTAGCTATTTCTTTGAGTATATCTTTGAATATAGTAAGTCTTTGGATCTACCCTATTCTTTTAGCTTACTCTTTCTATCTATCAACATTGATTAATAATAAACTAGCTTTGTTTTTTAGTTCATTATTCTTAATAACATATATTGGAATGTTAACTACTGAATATTTTACCTATTCTCTTGGTTGGCCAATCATTTTAATTTTAATGGGTTTTGTTATTCTAGCTGTCGGAAAGTTTTCAATTAATATTAGCAAGAAATACATTAAGTGAATCTTTCTACTCCTGTATCGTCTTTAAACTACGTCGGACCTATTCTTCAGAAGAAGCTGAAGAAGCTAGGCATTAAAACAGTAGAAGATTTAATTTTCCATTTTCCTCATCGTTACGAGGACTTTTCGGAATTAAAGAAGATTAAACAGGTCAAGATTGATAAGATAAATACTGTCAGAGGCAAGATAACCATCATTGAGAACAAACCTGTTTTCCGTCGTGGACTCACTGTCACTGAAGCTACCATAGAAGACAATACAGCCGCTTTAAAAGTAGTTTGGTTCAACCAACCATATCTAACCAAAACACTGCAAGAAGGAGATGAAGTTATTGTTTCAGGAAAAGTAGAGGTAAAAAGAGGTTCTGTTGTTATCTCTAATCCCGCTTATGAAAAAGAAGGAAAGCAAACTCTCCGCGCTAGTGGTATTGTCCCTGTTTATCCCGAAACAGAAGGAGTTTCCTCTCGTTGGCTACGTTTTATTATCAAACCAGTCATTAATTATTTTCACAATACCTGGATTGATCCACTACCTTCTTTTGTTGTCAAAGAAAACAATCTTTTTCCTCTAGCTAAAGCTATAGAAGAAATTCATTTTCCTTCTTCATTAAAAAATGCTGAAAAATCCAAACAACGCTTCTCTTTTGAATACATCTACTGGATTCAGTTGTTGATATTAAGAGAAAAAGCACGTTTATCAGAAGAAAAGTCTTTTTCTATTTCTCCTGACACAGATCTGATGAAAAGGTTTGTTGATACTCTTTCTTTTAAACTCACTGATTCACAAAAAAAAGCTGTCTGGAGAATACTATTAGACATGGAAAAGCCCTGCCCAATGAACCGTTTATTAGAAGGAGATGTTGGTTCAGGTAAAACTATTGTAGCGGTTATGGCTGCCCTCAACGCAGCTAAAAGTGGTCATCAAGTAGCTTTTATGGCTCCCACTGAAATCTTAGCTAAACAACACTTTAAAGGAGTTTGGAAAATGATCCAAGACTTCAATTTAAACATTGCTCTCTTAACTGGAAAAGAAGATGTTTATTATTCCCGTAAATTAAAGAATCAGAAGATTGAAATATCAAGAAGAAAATTAATTGAAAAGGCTTCACAAGGAGAACTTAGTATTGTTATTGGTACTCATGCTTTAATTCAGGATAAAGTGAAGTTTGATAAGCTGGCTTTGGTTGTTTTAGATGAACAACATCGTTTCGGAGTAGAACAGCGAGCTAAGCTCTGTAAAAATAAAGGAGCTATCCCACACCTTCTCTCCATGACTGCTACTCCTATCCCTCGCACGCTAGCTCTCACTGTTTACGGCGACTTAGATATATCTCTAATCAAAGAGCTACCTACTGGAAGAAAAAAGACTATTACTGAAATTGTTAAACCAAATGACCGTAACAAGGCCTATTCATTTATTAAAAAAGAAGTGAAAAAAGAAAGACAGGTTTTTATCGTCTGTCCTCGTATTGAAGCTACAGAAAAATCAGAGATTAAGGCCGTCAAAGAAGAATTTGAAAGATTATCTAAAGATGTTTTTCCTAATCTAGATTTAGCTATGCTCCACGGCAAGATGACACCCAAAGAAAAAGAAAAGATTATGGTTGATTTCCGTGAAGGCAAGTATGATATTTTAGTTGCTACTTCTGTTATTGAAGTTGGTATTGATATTCCTAACGCCTCTGTTATTGTTATTGAGGGAGCAGAAAGATTCGGCTTAGCCCAACTCCATCAGTTCCGGGGCCGAGTTGGTCGTGGTAAACATCAATCCTACTGTTTTCTTTTCACTGATTCCACTAACGAAAAAACTAATCAGCGGTTACGTGCTTTAGCTGAATCAACAGATGGTTTTGCTTTAGCGGAAAAAGATTTAGCCCTACGCGGACCAGGAGACTTTACTGGTATCCGTCAATGGGGTATTCCTGATTTAATGATGACCAGTTTACAAGACTTGTCTTTAGTAGAGAAAACTAAAGAAGCAGCCAAACAAACCTTAATGAAGGGCTTAACTCCAGCTATTAAA
>CAYYPY010000026.1:0-3591 GCA_964473685.1 uncultured Candidatus Saccharibacteria bacterium | reverse complement strand
AGGCGATAAATGTGAAAAGTGTGGTGCTGATTTAATTTCTCGAGCTGATGATAGTATTGATGGTATCAATGAAAGACTTCGTTGGTTTGAAGCTGAAGTTAGACCAGTTATTGAATATTATCAAAATAGGGGAGATTTAACGAAGATAAATGGTGATCAATCTCCCGAGGAAGTTTATGATGAAATTAAAAAGCAAGTCCGAAATTGAAATTATGAGTAAGGGAGGAGAAATCCTCTCTTATATTTTAAAAGACTTGTCACAACAAGTAAAACCTGGTGTGACTGGTTTAGACTTAGAAAAAAGAGCTCATCAATTAATGGAAAAATTTAATGTTACTCCTTCTTTTTTAGGGTATGATAATTTTCCGGCTGCTCTTTGCGTTTCAGTGAATGAAGGAGCAGCTCACTGTCCACCAACCGATGAAGCTTTTCAAAAAAATGATTTAGTGTCTTTAGATATGGGCGTTTTTTATCAGGGCTGGCATACTGATTCAGCAGTTACAGTTATGGTAGAAGGAAAAAGTAAATTGCTTACAGTATGTAAAGAATCTTTACAACGAGCTATTCAGATAGTTAAGATTGGGAATAAAATGTCAGATATTGGAAAAGTAGTTCAAGAGTATGTTGAGAAAAATCATTTTAAAGTTATTCGGGAACTTTGTGGTCATGGTATTGGTCGTGATTTACATGAATATCCTGATATTCTTAATATCAAGAATAATATAGATATTCCTTTTGAAAATGGTATGGTTTTTTGTATAGAACCAATTATCACTTCGGGCAATGGTAAAATAATTAGTTCTCAATCTGGTATTCGTACTAAAGACAAAAAACCTTGTGCTCATTTTGAACATATGGTTGCAATTATTGACGGAAAAGGTAAAATACTAACATGATTATTGTAGGTAATTGGAAAACTAATCCATCTTCTCAAGAAGAAGCAAAATCTTTATTGAGAGAATTGTCGGGTTCAGCTATTATCTGTCCGCCTTTTCCATATATTGATTTAGTGCCAGACAGATTTGTTAGAGGAGCTCAAAATTTTGGTTTGTCAGCTACTGGAGAAGTGTCTATAGAAATGTTGAAAGATTTATCAGTAAAGTATGTCATTATTGGTCATTCAGAAAGAAAAGAATCAGATGATTTGGTTAGGCGTAAGATTGATGTTTGTTTGCAAGCTGGATTAATTCCTATTGTTTGTATTACAGAAGTAGCAGAGTATCCTTCCAATGTTATTTTAGCTTATGAACCACTTAGCGCTATTGGGACCGGTAATGCTCTTTCTTGTGCCGAAGCTGGTGAGATGAGAAAACATTTTTCTCAAAAAATGCTTTACGGAGGAAGCGTTAACTCCAGTAATTTTCTAGATTATATTAATGTTGGTTTTGATGGCTTGTTGATTGGTGGAGCTTCTTTGAAACCAGAAGAATTCAATAAAATTAGTTGTTATGAATATTAGAGAAGAATATTTGAAATTTTTTCAAGAAAAGGGTCATAAAATTATGCCTTCTGCTTCTTTGATTGCAGAAAACGATCCTTCACTTCTTTTTGTTAATTCAGGAATGTTTCCTTTAGTCCCTTATCTCCTAGGTCAAAAACATCCTAGTGGATCTCGTCTTTGTAATTCACAAAAATGTTTTCGCTCAGAAGATTTAGATGAGGTAGGGGATAATCGTCACACAACTTTTTTTGAAATGTTAGGTAATTGGTCTTTCAATGATTATTCTAAAAAAGATCAACTTAATTGGTGGTGGGAGTTTTTAATAGAAAGATTAAAAATAGATCCATCTCGTTTAGTGCAAACAATTTATCAAGATGATAGTGAGGCTCATCAGATAATGAAAGATATTTTTGCTAAGTATGAAATAGAGCCCAGAATATTTTTTGGTGACAAAGACACTAACTGGTGGCAAAGAGGTGATGTGGTTGGTGAATTGGGAGGAACAGATTCAGATACATTTTTTGATACTCAATCAACCGATCATCTTGGTTGTCATCCTAACTGTGAATGTGGTCGTTTCATAGAAATAGGTAACTCTGTTTTTATGGAATTTATTATGACCAAAGATGGTTGGAAGAAAATAGATCAAAAGAATATTGATTTTGGTGGGGGATTAGAAAGATTATCTATAGCTATTAACGATGTTGATAATATTTTTGAAACAGAATTCTTTGTTCCTATCATGCAAGCTATTAAAGATAATTCTTCTCAATTAAATGAGAAAGCTTTTCGTGTTATAGCTGACCATATTAAGGCCTGTACTTTCTTAATAGGAGATCAAAGAGGAATAGCTCCATCCAATACTGGTCAGGGCTATGTTGTGCGTCGATTACTTCGTCGGGCTATTCGCTATGGTCGTTTAATTAATTTGAACTCTTTAGTTAATTTAGTTGATTCAGTTGTGGGAATTTATGATAATTATAGTGAATTGTCTGACAATATCTCTTTTATCAAAAATGAAATTCAGAAAGAAGAAGACAAGTTTTTGGTTATGCTAGAGAGGGGATTAAAAGAGTTTCATAAAATGGATAAAATTGATGCCTTCTATCTCTATCAAACTCATGGTTTTCCTTTAGAAATGACTCAAGAATTAGCTAGTGAAAAAGGATTAAAAGTTGATGTTGATGAGTTCAACAAAGAGATGAATAAACATCGTGAAATGTCTCGTACTGCTGCCGCTGGTACTTTCAAAGGAGGATTAGCAGATCAAAGTGAAGCTACTACTAAATTACATACAGTTACTCATTTGCTTTTAGCTGGTCTCCGTTTATTCCTAGGTGATCATGTTACTCAGAGAGGTAGTAATATCACGGCTGAGAGAATACGATTTGATTTTTCTCATCCAGAAAAGATTTCAGCTGAGACATTACAAAAAATAGAAGATTGGGTTAATGAACAAATAGACAAGAATCTAGAAGTTGTTAGAGAAGATATGCCTGTAGAAAAAGCCAAAGAGTTAGGTGCAGTAGCAACCTTTAATGAAAAATATCCTGATATAGTGAGTGTTTACTCTTTGTTAGATGGTCAAAAAGTTGTTTCTCGTGAAATCTGTGGTGGACCTCATATTGAAAATACAGCAGATTTAGGAAGATTTAAGATTATTAAACAAGAATCTCCGGGAGCTGGTATGAGAAGAATTAAAGCTGTCCTTGAAGGAAAAGGATAATTGTAGTAAAATCAATATATGCCTAGAAAAGTATATGATATTAAACCGCCTCATTGTTCAAACCAAGGGGTGTTTATAGACAACAAGAAAAAACCTTCCTGGAGTTTAATGATTATTGTTTTATCAACCTTCTTTTTAATTGGTAGTTATTTCTTTTTTTGCCAAGCTACGGTTGAAGTAAATTCTGAAATATTTATAGATGGTTTTCGCGAAGAAGAAGAAATCAATTGGGAGGGGATTCCTTTAGGAGAAATCACTGCTCAAGTTTTTGATTTAAATCGTACTATTCAGGAAACATTTGAAAGTACAGGGGAAGTTACAGAAGCTCATCGGGCTCATGGAACGATTAGAATATTTAATAGTTTTTCTAGCAATCCTCAAACACTTATTGCTACTACTCGTTTTGTTTCTTCTACAGAACATC
>CAYYPY010000025.1:0-1951 GCA_964473685.1 uncultured Candidatus Saccharibacteria bacterium | reverse complement strand
TTATAAAACAGAATCATTAGGGGAAGCATCTTGGGCTGGTGGATATGAAAATAAATCTATTGGTAATTATTCCTTTGCAGTTGGTCGAGAAACTTCTTCGGCCGGGATAGCTTCTACAGTTATGGGTCAATTTTCTCAAAGTAATGGTGATTATAGTGTTGCTTCTGGAAGATACAGTAATGCTCGGGGCGAAGCTTCAGTAGCTATGGGTTGTTATACTAAAACTGGTGAAGAAGCTTTGGGAGCTGTCTCTTTTGGTCAAGAAACAATAGCTGATAGTCCAACTTCACTGGCTTTAGGTTATAAATCTTCTACAGGAATAGGGGATTCTTCAGTAGCTGGTGGTTTTTTTGCCAGAACAACAGGTCAAGCTTCAGTAGCTCTTGGTAGCTATGCTTTTGCTGAAGGGGTAGCATCAGTATCTTTAGGTGGATTTGATTTTGGCGGATCAGGTGAAGGAGAGATTGATGAATGTGAAGAATATGAAGATGAAGGAGTTTTTAGTGGAGAACTTTCTGAAGCTAGGTGTACTTCTTCTGCTTCTACTTTTACTTCGGGAGGAAATAATTGGCCTTATGGTGCTAAAGGAGATTATTCGGTAGCTTTAGGAAGTCCAAGATATACTAAAGGAGATTATTCGGTAGCAGGTGGTTATGAAACAATTGCAGAAGGAGATTATAGTGTTTCTTTTGGTAAAAATAACCATACTTTTGGAACCGCTTCAGTTGCTTTTGGTGTAGATAATATTACAGATATTTTTATTTCAGGTTCTATTGATTCTAAGGGTTCTATCGCTTCAGGCTGGTCTAATCATGTTATGGGAAATGGTTCAGTAGCAATGGGTTATCAAAATGGAGCTTCTGGAATGGGGTCCGTAGCTATGGGTTATAGTAGTGTTACTGGTAGTACAACTAACGTAGCTATGGGAAGTAAGAATGTGGCTGGTGGGGAACACTCAACAGCTATAGGTACTTTAGTTAGAGCTGAGGGAAAAAATTCAGTTGCTTTTGGACGTGATTTCTTGAATGAAAAAGACGACTCATTTATGGTAGGTTTTAGACAAGATTCAGATGTTGACGATAAATCAACTCTTTATGTTGATGCTGAGGGTGTTGGAGTAAATTTATCTACCCTAGACGAGCCTTATAAAAATAATCCACAAGGTAGATTGCATGTTAATGGAACTATCAGAGCTGAGGAAATAGATTGTCCAGAAGCTGACTTATTTTCTACTACATCTACTTATCAAATAATTGGAGAAGCTGATCTTGTGGATGGTCAAGCAGAAATAACTTTACCAGATTCTTTCTCTTCTAAGGTTTCAGAGGTTTGGGTTGAAGTGACGCCAGGTGGAGACTCTAATGGTCTTTGGGTATCATCATCTTCATCATCATTGGTCAATATTAAAGAGAGAAATAGTGGTAAGTCTAATATTAAATTCCATTATGTTATCCATGGAAAGTAAAACAATGAAAAAGATTTCCATTTTAGTAATCATATTTCTCAGTCTATCTTTAACAGTTTTGGCTTGGACTAATACAAATAGAGAAGATGATGGACGACTATCACCATTGAATATAGGGGAAGATGCTCAAAGAAAAGGTGGAACTTTATTTTTAGATAAAGAGATAGTGTCTGAATTAAGAACTATTGTTGGTGGAAGAATACAAGAAGAAGATGATAGTTATACTATTGTTCCAGGTACTTTAATTATTGGAGAAGATGCGGGTGATGGAAGTTTTGGATCACTTTTTCTAAAAGGATCTTTAGCTATTAGTGGAGGAGAACCAGAAGAAAACAAAGTTTTAGCTACAGATGGCAATGGTAATGCTTACTGGAAAGATATGGTGAAGGTTATTGAAGAAAGTGGCGAAGGTGGGCAGATTAGTGATGAAGCTTGGACTCTTGCTGGTAGTCTTTTAAGACTAAAAGAAGAAGGAGATAGTGTTAG
>CAYYPY010000024.1:0-5502 GCA_964473685.1 uncultured Candidatus Saccharibacteria bacterium | reverse complement strand
GCTTTATTATGCTCATCTAAATTACGACTCCAAACAGTTTCTCCATCTGGTTTAGAGAGATAGAACCAATATTCTGTTTCTACAGGCTGACAAGATGCTTTAATACTTTCTAGACCAGGATTAGAAATCGGAGCAGGTGGTAAACCACGATTAAGGTAGGTATTGTAAGGAGAAGGTATTTTAGTTTCCGCAACAGAGATACGACTAGTATTTTTACCAGTGATGTAAGCAATCGTAGCACAAGACTGTAAAGGCATATTGTTTTTTATTCTTTTCCAAAAAATACCTGAAACAATCTTCTTATCCTCTAATGTTCTCACTTCCTTTTCTATTAAAGAAGCCATAATAACAATATCAGATAGTTGTTCTTTGGAAATTTCTAAAAATTCTATCTTGCGATGAAAATTATTCTCCATTAAACTAATTATATCTTTCACAGAAGCATCTAAAGGAAGGTAATAAGTATCAGGAAAAAGATATCCTTCTTTGCCTTCAGCTAATTGTTGGAATTCTTCAGCAGAACAGATTTCTTCCTCTTCTAAATAATCCGCTATTTGATTTATCCGCCAACCTTCAATAATAGTAATACGATTAGTAGCTATCTCTCCAGAAGAAAGAATTTTTATTATCTCACTCATACTGAGATGAGGTGAAAGAAGATATGTTCCAGCTTGTAATGATTGTCTCTGTCCAGAAATTAAAACTTCCCAGAGAAATATTGTACTGTTACGAATTAGACCATCTTGTTGTAAATTAAGAGCAATAGTTTTAACTCCTTGTCCTGATTCAACTACGAACAATACTTCTTGTTCAATTGTAGATACAGGCCTTCTATTAAAAATCAATAAAATAATTGTTAAAACAATTAAAACAATAATTATTCTTTTTAAAATAGAATATCTAATTAATTTGTTATTGAAAAAATTATTTATTGGCATAGTATTCTCGGAGAAGCTTTCTCTTCTTCCAGAACCCTGCTCGATCAATAATTAAAATACCATTAAGATGATCAAATTCATGTTGAAAAATACGAGCTATCCATCCCTCTAATGTCATTCTAGTTATTATTCCCTGTTCGTTGTATGCTTCAATATCAATTTTATCTGATCTTTTAACATTAACTGATAAGCCAGGTAAGCTAAGACAACCTTCTTCAGCTTCTATTTTATTACGAGAACAAGAAATTATACGTGGATTTATTAAAACTAGCTCTTGATTCTCCCATCTAATAATAAAAAGACGAAGACTCTGACCAACTTGCGGTGCTGCTAAGCCAACTCCTTTCTCTCCTAAGGTTTGTTTCATCTCTTGAATTAAACTTAAAAGATCCTGATTAAAATCAGTTATTTTCTTAGCTTTCTTTTTCAATACTCTATTAGGATATGTTATTATCTCCATAATTATATTAAAACAAAAAACCAACAAAAACACAACCCCATAATAGGGTTGTGTCGCTTGGCAGGGGCTGAGGGAATCGAACCCCCATCAATGGTTTTGGAGACCATTATTTTGCCATTAAACCAAGCCCCCTTAGCGCTTGCTTTCTTTGTGTTTAGTATTCTTTCGGCACCACTTGCAAAACTTTGACAATTCTAACTTCTTGCCAACAACTTTGCCTTTGGACTTCTTAACATCGTAGTTAAGTTGCTTACAGACTTCACACTTCAATTTGACTAATGTTTTCTTTTTTGTTGCCATATGAGCCCGAGAGAGGACTTGAACCTCCGACCTACTCCTTACCATGGAGTTGCTCTACCACTGAGCTACCCGGGCGATGTGGTGGGCAGAGAGGGATTCGAACCCCCGTAGCCCGAAGGCGTCAGATTTACAGTCTGATGCATTTGGCCGCTCTGCCATCTGCCCACTAGAGAGATAATACACAATTTATTGTTTTTTGTAAACTCCGTAACGCAGATATTTGTAAAGTTCACCTAAAAACAAGACTGAAGATGAAAGACCTAGAACTATTAATAATTCCCTTATAGATAAAATTTCAAAAGAAAAGATTCCATGTAAAGCATAGAGAGCAGTAATTTGTAACAATATTGATATAATTAATCCCCAAGTTAGATAACGATTGCTGAACCATCCAATACTAAACAAAGATTGACGCAAAGAACGCATATTCAATATATTAAACAATTGAGTAAAACTCATTACAGCAAAAGCTCCTGTTCTAGCTTTGTCAATTCCTTCAGGTAGAAAAAGATTAAAAATAAATAAAACACCAATAGTCATAGTTATTACTATCAACAAAAGAAAAGGAATAATTTCTCTATTAAGAACATCCTCCTTTTTTGGACGAGGAGGTTGATTTAAAATTCCTTCATGCCCTGGTTCAACAGCTAAACTTAAAGCAGGAATACCATCTGTTACTAGATTGAGCCAAAGAATTTGAGTTGGCAATAATGGTAAAGGTAAACCAACAGCAAGAGCTGTTATCAAAGTCGCTCCCTCGGCAAAGTTTGTTGTGATCAAAAAAGAACTAGCTTGACGAGTATTATCAAAAACAATTCTTCCTTGTTCTATAGCATTTACAATTGAAGCAAAATTATCATCTAATAAAACTATATCACTAGCTTCTTTAGCAACATCAGTTCCTGTAATACCCATTGCTATTCCAATATCAGCTTTTTTCAAAGCAGGAGCATCATTAACACCATCTCCTGTCATAGCAACTATTTGCCCTTGCTTTTGTAAAGTTTCGGCTATTTTTAATTTCATTGCTGGTGTTAAGCGAGCAAAAACATCAACTTTTTTTACTGCTATTAAAAACTCTTCTGGAGACATCGCCATTAACTCTGCTTCTGTTAGTGCTCCTTCACTTTTGATACCAACTAATTTAGCAATAGCCAGAGCAGTTCCTTTGTGATCTCCCGTAGTCATAATAACACGAATGCCAGCTGACTTCGCTTTAGCTACAGCTTCTGATACTTCTAAACGAGGTGGATCAATCATACCCACTACTCCAACAAAAATTAAATCTTTGACATCATTTTTTAAATCACCTTTATGAGGACGATAAGCTAATGCTAACACTCGCATCGCCTTACCAGTTAAATGATCAATTCGTTTCAACATATCTTCTTTATCGTTAAAACTTCTTTCTCCATCATTAGTTAATATTTTATTACTGCATTTCATAACAGCTTCCGGAGCCCCGACAACATATAACTGATGTTCACCTTCCACCATAGAAATAGTAGCTCTATATTTCAATGAAGAACTAAATGGTATTTCATTTAATTTTTCTCCTGGTTTTCTTTTCAGTCCAGCTTTGGCAGCAAGAACAACTAAAGCTCCTTCGGTAGGATCACCAATAATACTATATTTATCTTCTTCTTTAATTAAAGATGCATTATTACAAACTGAAGCAATATGAAGTAATTTTTGAAAGTTCTTTCCTTGCTCTCCTATAAACTCTCCTTTAGGAACCCAACCCTCGCCAGTTACCTCTATATCATTCTCACTCAAGAGTACTTTTTCTATGTCCATCGTATTTTGAGTTAAAGTACCCGTTTTATCGGTAGCAATCACCGTAGCAACGCCTAATGTTGCTGTGGCTGGCAAGGTACGTACAATAGCTTTTTTAGCAACCATACGATTAGCTCCAATTGCTAAAACAATAACTAAAATTGCTGGTAATCCTTCTGGAATACCAGAAACTAAAGAAGCAATAGTAAACAAGAAAATTTCTTCAAAAGCAAAAGCTCTCAAAAGTCCAATTAAAAAAATAATACAAGCTCCTATGATAGCCACGACAGCCATCTGTTTAGCTAGTTTATTTATCTTTAATTCAAAATGGCTTTTTTGAATTTTAATATCTCCAATATTTTTAGCAATCTTACCAAAAGCAGTTCTTTCACCAGTCGTTGTAACAACAGCTGTCCCCTGTCCACCCGCCACAAATGTGCCCATAAAAACCATATTATTTTGATCTATTAATTCAGTATTCTTAGGTAGAGTTATAACTTTTTTACTAACTGGATTAGATTCTCCAGTCAAAGACGACTCCACTGTTCTTAAATTATTACTATCAATCACCCGTGCATCAGCTGTTACTTTATCTCCTTCTTCTAACACTAAAATATCACCTGGAACTAAAAACTTGGCTTTAATTTCTTGAACTTCTCCATTACGAATAACTTTAGCTGAAGGAAAAACCATCTGACGCAATGCTTCAATAGCTTTTTCCGCTTTATATTCCTGAATAAAGCCCATAACAGCATTCAATACAACAATCGCTCCGATAACATAAACATCAATATAGTGCTGATAAATAAAAGCAATAATAGCTGCTACAATCAAAATATAAATAAGTAAACTCCGAAATTGTTTGAAAAAAAGTGCCACCGGGCTTTTCTTTTTTTTATCTTTTATTTCATTTAATCCTTCATCAACTAAACGCCTGTCGGCCTCTTGAGATGAGAGGCCGTCAGGGCTAGTTGCAAGAGATTTAAATAAATCTTTTAATTTTTGGGCGTACTCCATAATCCATGAATATTACAATATTCGCGAGCTGAATCAACTTGACCTTCTACTACTGCTTCATCCCCTGGTTGAAAAAACTTCTTAGAAATTTTTCCTTGAGAAGTAGTTTCTATCCATTCAATATAGTGATTTTCTTCCATTGGATGAGGAACAGAAACTTTACCATCAGCTATAACTGGAACATGTTTTTCACTCCCCTCTTCTTGAACTTTTTCTGTTTGCAAAGTCATTGACTGACCACAACAAACTAGTTCTCCAACTCCACTGTGTAAAACTTCAACAATGTTACCGCAAATATCACACTTGTAAACTTCGTGTATTTTAGTCATATTTTTCACACTTTAATTGGTAGAAAGATTTAGGATGATCACAAGAAGGACAAATTTCAGGAGCTTCTGTCCCAAAATGCTCATAACCACATTCACGACAAATCCATGATTCTTCTCTGTCTTTTTTAAAGAAAGTTCCATTTTCAACTTCAGTTAAAGCTTTACGAAATCTTTCTTCGTGATGTTTTTCTGCTATAGCAATGGCTCGTGAACGAGTAGCAACGTCTATTAAACCTTCTTCTTCAGCTTCTTGAGCGAATTGAGGATACATACTAGTATGTTCATAATTCTCACCACTAGCTGCTGAACGAAGATTGGTAGCTGTATCACCTAAAGTAATTTCTACTTCAGCATCTACAACTACTTTTTCAGCATTTAAACCTTTAAGCATACGATAAATCCACTTAGCATGCTGTTTTTCTTGATCAGAGGTGATATCAAAGATTTCACCAATCTGTTCAAAACCTTCTTTCTTAGCTATTTTAGCAAAGAAAGCATAACGATTTCTGGCTTGACTTTCACCAATAAAAGCTTTAGTCAAATTATTGATTGTTTTTTTCATTTTATTAATTTTCTTTTTTTATCTTTCCAAGCAGATATCTTTTTGTGGTCTCCCGACAAAAGAACTGCTGGCACTCTCCACGGTCGACCACCGGGAGGGGTAAACTCTTCTGGACGAGTA
>CAYYPY010000023.1:0-3986 GCA_964473685.1 uncultured Candidatus Saccharibacteria bacterium | reverse complement strand
TATTAAACAAGCCAGTATGCCTCAACACTACTGCTCTTCTCTTCTCCATTATCTCTTAATTTAGAGAAAGGAGAAACACAAGCCTGTATCCTCGCTTAGCTCCAGAAGAAATCTTCCAAGGCCTAAGCGAGGTTAGTGGGCTTTTTGATAAAATGAGAGAAATTACTTTAGAAAAGATTGCTGATTGGGATAATCTATATCGTGCTTTTCAACAAGCTCGACGGGGAAAAAGATATCGTCGTGAGGTTTTACGTTTTTCTTATCAGTTAGAGAAAAATCTTAGCGAATTACGTCAGCAATTATTAACAGAAAAATATCGCCATGGACGTTACAGAACTTTTATTGTTTCAGATGCGAAAAAAAGAACCATTAATGCAGCTCCTTTTAAAGACAGAGTGATTCATCATGCTGTTTGTAATATAATTAATGATTTTTTTGATCCCTCTTTTATCTCCGATACTTATGCTTGTCGGAAAGGAAAAGGAAATCGTCGGGCGGTTCAAAAAGCAATTGATATTGTTAAAGGAAAACAAAATCTTTATTGTTTACAATGTGATATATCTAAATATTTTCAAAGTATTGATCAGAGTATTTTATTAAAAACAATAACTAAAAAAATTAAAGACAAAAAAGTGATAAGACTTATCAGTATTATTATCCATTCTTATTATCATGAAGAAGTTGGACAAGGAATACCTATTGGCAATCTTACTTCTCAATTAATGGCTAATCTTTATTTAAATATTTTAGATCAAAAAATGAAAAGGGAGTTAAAATGTTGTTATATTCGTTATATGGATGACTTTATCATTTTCTATCATCAAAAGGGAGTTCTTTGGCAAAATCTAAAAGTTATTCAGAAAGTTGTTAAGGATATAAAATTAACACTTCACCCGAGTAAGATATCAATTTTCCCAGTAAAAAAGGGACTAACTTGGTTGGGTTATGTTGTTTTTCCTTATTACTATACTCTAAAGAAGAATACAGTAAAAAGAATAATTAAAAGAAATTTTATATCTTGGGATTCTTGGTTGAATTATGCCTCTAAATCTTGTTGTTATAAAATAGGGTTAATTATCAAAAAACTTTAACCATATATTACGCCAAATTGGTGCAGCTACCACTGAACCATCAGCGTTAATCATTGATGTATTGTCGTTGTTACCAACCCAAACACCAACAACTAAATCAGAGTTATAACCAATAGTCCAAGCATCACGAAAGTTTTGAGTAGTTCCTGTTTTGACTGCTATTGGTGGATTACCAATTTTCAATAAAGAATTACTTCCAAAGACAGGAGATCTAGCTTCGTTATCAGATAAGATGCTAGTGATAAGATTGGCTACTTCAGTGGATATAGCTCGACGAGCAGTACGAGTATTTTGTTCCACTATTTTACCTTGATTGTTGGTTATCTTAATAATAGATCGGTGGTTAATATAATTACCTTCATTAGCAAAAACTCCATAAGCATTAGTTATTTCTAAAAGAGTTACTTCTCCTCCACCCAAAACTAAAGGCAAACCATAAAAAGATGGTTTTTCAGTTAATGTTGTTATCCCACATAAACGAGCGGTTTCAATACTTTCAGCTATTCCAGCATATTTCAGAACTTTTACAGCAGGAACGTTTAATGATTGAGCTAAAGCATTGCGGAGAGATATAGGTCCTCTAAAAAGACCATCATAGTTGCGGGGAGTATAAGGATTTTGAGGAGTACCAAAATTAGTTAATTCATCATTAACAATAGTTTCATCTGTATATCCTTGTTGGAAGGCGGTGGCATAAACAAAAGGTTTAAAAGCAGAACCCGGTTGGCGAGAAGAAGTAGCCACATTATGGTATGGTTCAAAAAGACAGTTTTTACCGGGGATACATCCAGCGGGATAAGGTTCTTGAGAATAATCAGCTGAACCTACCATAGCTAGAATATCACCTGTTTTAGGGTCTATAACCACCACAGCGGCGTTGTGAGCGTTTTTTCCTTTATTAATGGCAACTTGTTCCTTGACTATCTTTTCCACTTCTTGTTGGAGGTCCCAATCAATAGTGGTATAAACTTTTAATCCTCTTTCTTGAAGAGCTGTTTCTCCGTATTGGCTTATAAGATAATCACGAACATTCAAAACAAAATGAGGAGCTCGGAGATAAGTTAAAGATGGGGCGAAGTAGGGAACCTCAGCTAAAGCTTCTTCTTTGGTTGTTTCATCAATATAACCTAAAAGAAACATTCTACCTATTATATAATCACGCCTACTCATTAATTGATCAACATTTTGTCCACGTGGAGAAAGATAACTAGGAGCTTTAATTAAAGAAGCCAATATAGCTGATTCCGATACAGTTATTTCAGATATTGTTTTATTGAAATAAGATTGAGCAGCTGCTTCTACTCCATAAATATTAACACCAAAAGGAACTTGATTTAAGTAAAAATAAAGAAGTTCATCTTTAGAATAACGTCTTTCTAATTCTATGGTTAAAATAATTTCTTTGATTTTCCTACTAAAAGTTCTTTCATTGGTTAGAAATGTTGAACGGATAAGTTGTTGTGATATAGTTGATCCTCCTTGGACTCGTTGTCCAGAACGAAAATTCTCTAGAAAAGAACGAATAATTCCGCGTGGATCTATTCCCCAGTGATTGTAAAAATTATGATCTTCAGTGGCAATAACTGCTTGCTGAAGATGGAGAGGAATATCTTTTAATTCAACTAAATCACGTCTTTCTTCTCCATAAATAGTATAAAGAATATTTTCTCCAGTACGATCATATATTCTAGTTGGTTCAATGAAAGGACGTTCAGTCAAGCTTTCTGGACGAGGTAAATCACGAGCATAATATACAAAAGCCAATAATCCCATAAAAATACCCAAAGCAACAAAAACCAGAAAAAACATTAATATATTGCTTAATTTCTTTTTCATATTTTTTGTCGTGATGAAAAAATATAGCAACTAGCTACAGCTAAAGCATCAGCTGCATCATCAGGGCGAGGTAATTCATCCATTTTTAAAGTTAATTGAACCATTTTTTGAACTTGTTGTTTAGTGGCTTTGCCATAACCAGATATAGCCATTTTTACTTGGATAGGAGTGAATTCATAAACAGGGAGATGGTTAGCAGCGGCAGTTTGCATGATAACTCCTTTGGCTTGTGAAACAGGAATAACTGTTTTAGCATTTTTAAAGAAATAAAGATTTTCTACAGCTAAAATATTAGGTTGGAATTTAATAATAATATTTTGCAGTTCATTTTGAATATGGTTTAAACGTTCAGAAGTATCTGTGTGAGCAGGAGTAGATATAATACCATAACCCAAACACTCTAAATCTGAGTTAACTATTCCATAACCAGTAGTGGCTGTGCCTGGATCAATACCAATAATGATCATGATACATTGGTATAAACATCTTGGACGTCATCATGATCTTCAAGAGCTTCTACAATATTGGATACATTAGCAGAAATAGTTTCTTTAGGAGCCCATTCTAAAAAGGCAGATTCCACATTGTCTAATTTGCTTTTAACAGCTTCTAGGTTCTCTGGTTTAGTGAAAACAATTAACATATCTTCGTCTTTTTCCATGTCTTCTGCTCCAGCTTCAATGGCTTGTAATTCATCACCGTTTTTGACAACAATAGTTCCTCGTCTATCAAACATCCACAAAACAGAGCCCATTTTACCTCCATATTTTTGAACAATTTGTTTAATTTCATTGAGGGAACGATTTTTGTTATCAGTTATTCCTTCAATAATTATAGCTGAACCATGTGGACCAATAGCTTCCATTAAAAAGCTCTCATCAGCACTTTTTATTTCTCCAGTACCAGTAGCAATAGCTTTTTCAATACTATCTTTTGGCATATTGTATTGACGAGCTTTTTCTATGGCTATGCGCAGAGCAGGACTATCACGCCCATCACGAGCAGCCAATGTTATTACACGGCTCATTTTAGAAAAGATTTTAGACTTCTTTTTGTCTT
>CAYYPY010000022.1:0-5333 GCA_964473685.1 uncultured Candidatus Saccharibacteria bacterium | reverse complement strand
TTTTGCTGAAAAACTCAGCTAACAAGATCCTTATACTAAAACAGGATGGGAAGTGGATGTTACCGGGTGGTAGAATAGAGGAGGGGGCTGTTAGTGTAGAAGAGGAATTAAGAAGAGAGATCAAAGAAGAGACAGGGATTAGCTCTACTAAAGAAACCTTTCTAATTACCTACAAAACTAGTGTTAAATCAGATCAGGAAGTAAGGATTAGTGATGAACACACAGATTACGCCTGGGTAGACAAAGAAAGTGTTAATGACCACGAATTCCATTACCAAAATGTTAAGCAGAAAATCATCGGATGTTTATAAGTGATTGCATATTAAAGAAAGTTAATGTAAAATAAAGATATGATTCCTCCTTTAATTATACCACTACTTTTTGTCTTCTTACTCCAGGGAGGGGTATTAATGCACACAGATTTAAGAGCATTTGGGAGCATGGGATTAATAGTGCTCTGCAGTTTAATTTTTTTCGTTGTTTTACATATAATACTATCTACTAAATTATTTACTTTAGCTAAAAAAGAAAGATTAGATAAAAAATGGCTGGCATTTATACCTTTTGCTCAGTTTATGGTGATAGGGCAGATCATAAATGATAAGTACAAGCTTAGTAATACAATACTACTTTTTTCTGGAGCATATTTAAGCACTCTTGCTCTATTTACTCTTCATCCTATTTTGTTGGTTGGTTTTATCATTATATACAATGAATTAAAATATTTTTATGAAAAATGCGGTGTAGCTCATGCTAAGAACAAAGCCATTTTTTCTATTATTTTCCCGGCAGCCATACCTTTTTTAATACCAACTACTATTGAGAAGAGAGAAACAATAGAAACTCCAGATAGTAGTAAAAAAGTAGATGAACCAAGAAAAATTGATGCAGATAAAAAATCGATCATATTTAGCGGAGTATGTTTATTTTATTTTCTTGTCTCCATTAATTCTATTCACATTGTTCTGACATCTATATTTGGTGCTGTAAATATGTCCATAATTGTTTTTCTATTATTAGAAATATTAAAACTCATATCAATTATAGGGATATTTAAATTAAAGAGGTGGGCAGTTATATCATATTCAATAATAGTTGTTATTTTTTTTCTGATTCCAGAATATTCATTAGGTTTTGCTCAGACATCTAATCATATTTTGAATAACCTATTTTTCCTACCATTAGTTCTTCTTGGATTTATTAATTTCAGAAAAATGAAGTGGTTTTAATAAAAAAAGTTAATGTAACATGAAAAAGATAATAATAATTATTGCTGTCATCGGAGCTCTTTTGTCTCTAACATTGTTTCTTCTCAACAAAAATGGAGATGTATCTTTAGCTCCAGAACAAGTTCTGGCCGATTGTGGCGAGATTGAGAACACTTTTTTACGAGATGATTGCTATGTTAATCTAGCTGTAGCTAAAAAAGATATTTCTACTTGTGAGGAGATAGAATCTCATCCCTGGAAGCTTCATTGCTCTATCCGGGTAGCTAGTGTAAACAAGGACTTCTCTATATGCGATGACATGTTTAATCCAATACATACTAAATTTTGTTATAGTATGTTAGCTCGATCCAGTTCTGATTTTCACATCTGCGAAAAGATGGAGAACGAAAACCTTAGAGTCCTCTGTTATTCTAATGCTACTGAGCAAGGGAAAGAACCATCTTCTTGTGAGGAGATAGAAGAAGAGGAAATGAAAAAAATCTGCTATTTAAACATAGCTTTATTTAATGAAGATTTTTTTATATGTGATAATCTAGAAGATTATTACAAGAATTATTGTTATGTGAATGTAGCTAAAAAAATTGCAGGGCTTTCAGCATGTGAGAAAATGGATGATGGCTGGTGGAAGAATCGCTGCTACCAATCCTTTGCTCAATCTGAAAACGATATATCTCTTTGTGAAAAAACAGAAGCACCTAATTCTTGTTATTTGCGTATGGCTATAAATAGGCAAGATATTTCTATTTGCGACAAGATGAGTGATGATTCTTACGATAAAAGCTCCTGTTATAAAACTTTAGCTAAATACAAAGCTGACCCGTCTATTTGTGAGATAATGGGAGAAAAAGGTTTCTTTGATCAAGAAATCTCTAATCAAGAGGAGTACGATTGGATGGAAGTTCATCCTTACGAAGCAGAGCTTCATCTAGAGGAATCACTTAGAGATTGCTACTATGTAGTTGAAAGAGATGCGAAAGATTTATCTCTATGTCGAGAAATTGATGATGACCAAAAGGAAGTTTGCTATACTTATATGGCAGTAGAAAGTAATGATGATGAAATGTGCTCAATCCGCCCGCATTCTGATAGTCGCCTTTTTTACTGCCTCTTTTTGACAGGTGTATTTAATAATAAAATTTAATTTAATATGAAAAAAATAATTCTTATTACTTTAGCCATTATTTTAATCTCAGGATTAACCTTCCTCTTTCTTATCAACAGGTCAGGTGAAGATGTTGTTCCCGAGACAAAGATTCTTTCTTCTTGTGACAAGCTTGATACTTATTTCCTTAGAGATGATTGCTACAAAGAGATGGCTATGTCCGAACAAGATGCTTCTTTTTGTGAGCAGATAGAAGAAAAGGGGTGGAGGAGTCTTTGCTATTTTGATTTAGCTGTGTCGAAACAAGATGTTTCCATATGCGAGAGTATAGATAGATGGGGGTATAAATATCTTTGCTTTGGTAAGATGATGGGAAAAGCTGAATCACTTGATATGTGCGAAGGGATAGAAGAAGCAGAAGAAAGGGATGCTTGCTATATCAATATAGCCGAGGCTCATGGAGATCTTTCTATTTGTGATAACCTAGAATATAAATCGGAATGCAAGACAAGAGTAGCTGTAACTAATCTAGACTATTCTATTTGTAGCGGAATAGATAATGAGTATTTTGCATCTAATTGTTATGTTGAATTAGCTAGAATTAATAAAGACATATCTATTTGTAGCAAAATAGAGAACAGGGATAGAAATAGATGCTATACAGTTATAGCTGAATTAGAAGAAGATGTTTCTATTTGTGATAATATTGATAGTAGTAGTGATAGGGACGAATGCTATAGTTATGTAGCTAGAATTAAGAACGACATCTCCATCTGTGATCGGATTGATGATCAAGCTTGGGATGACTACAGAGACAAGTGCTATTCTTACTTAGGTATAATTAATCAAGATATCTCTATCTGCAACAAGATTAAAAAAGAGAATGAACAAGGAGAGTGTTACACATCCATAGCTATTTCTAGAAAAGATCCATCAATCTGCTATAACGCCAAGGGTTTTCATAAAATATGGTGCCAGGTTTTAACAGAGTCTGCTGTTGGGAATTTGTCTGTTTGTGAAAAAATAGATTGGGAAATGAGGGGGGATTGCTACTTGATTCTTGCTATAGAGTACCAGAAACCTTACTTATGCAATACGCCAGAGATGGAGGAGGAAGACGATTGGAGCGGATATAATTGGATTAACCATGACTGTTTTGATGCCTATTTCAGGCATGCCACCAAAGAGCTGGAATTATCTGCTTGTGATAAAATAAATGACCCTGGCTGGAGAAATAGTTGCTACTATTCTGTGGCTATTATGAAAGAAGACTTATCAATTTGTGATAAGTTAGAAAAAAGTGAAAGAGATAATTGTCGTAATTTTGTTGCAGAGAATACTTATGAATTTAGTCCCAATATTTTTGATTGCTACCGTGTGAATGGTAGAGAACAAGAAGACAATTGTTACAAGTATGTAGGTTCTTGTGATTTGTTGGAGGGAGAGACAATTGGCATTGATTGTAATCTTCATAAAATAAGAAGCATTCCGAGAAAGAATGAATATTGAGATAATAAAAAAGAGGACTCGTAAGGGTCTCTTTTTTTTAAATCTTATGATATACTAAAACAATATGAAACCATCAGTTACAGAAAAATCAGCTAGAATAGCCGCTATCGCGCATAAAGAGCAGATTCGCAAGAGCGGAGATTCTCCATATATTGTCCATCCCTTTATGGTTGCCCTTAAACTAGTTAAGTATAACTTTCCGGAGACGGTAATAGCAGCCGCTCTACTACACGATGTTTTAGAAGATACAGATTACCCGGAAGATAAGCTCAGAGAAGAGGTGGGTAATGAGGTGGTGGATATAGTGAAATCAGTTACTAACGACGAATCTTTGCCTTGGGAGGAGAAGAAGATAAAGTATGTTGAATCTGTCCGAGCTGGCTCGCCAGAAGCCAAAGTAGTTGCTGTAGCTGACAAGATTCATAATCTGGAGAGCTTACTCTCTGCTCACGCTGAACAGGGGCCAGATGTATGGAAGAAGTTTAACCGTGGGAAAGATAAGAAGGTTTGGTACGAGAGTGAAGTTTTGAAGATGGCTAAAGAAACATTGGATCATCCTTTGGTTGATGAGTATGAAATATTAATAGAGAAAGTGAAAAAATTAGATTAACAAATTAAATAATATGAAAAAGATAATAATCATTATTTTAATATTAATTGCCGGGATATCTTTCTTTCTTTTGAAAGAAAATAAAACTTTGACCTTAGAAGAACAACTTTCTGCTTGTAGTGGTATCGAGAATAAATATGGTCGAGATGACTGTTATTACAATATAGTTAAAGATAATCCAGATCTTTCTATTTGCGATCAGATGAAGGATTTACTACAAAGATCTTTTTGCTATTCTATAGTAGCCTGAGCTAAGCAAGATTTTTCTATCTGCACAAAAGTAGAAGAGATTCATCTGTATCAAAGGTTTTTTATTAAGTCTTGAATGTTTTTTATCAATTTAATATAATAGAACTATGGATAAACTATTTATCATTCATGGATGTGAACAAGTGCTTAGATTTTCTAAAATTGGAAATTGGAACGATTTATCTGAAGCCAGAAAAGTTCAGTTTGGTTTTAATATGGGTGTTGTATCACTTGGTTTAGGTTTAAGTAAAGAAGAAGGATATTTATCTCTTGTAAATCTTCGTGAAGGATTGTTGTCACCTCAAGATTTTTATAAGAAGATGAGAGGTTTAATATCTTCTCGTGATATTATAATTAACGAAAAAAATGTAGAGAAGCCTTTTTAATTTATTTAAATATTATCAAGAGAGCAGAGTAGGGCCCTGGCCCGCTGATCCTGCCAGCAACCCTCGTTAAGAGAAGGTGCTAAATCCAGCCCATAAAGGGAAAGATAAATGTCGGTTCAAAAAACTCTTTCCTGTAGAAAGAGTTTTAATTATATGAAAAAGAAAAAATTAAACCTAGTGTCTTTGCGTTCTTTTTTGAAAGGGAGACACTGGAATGATCTGACAGAAGAGGAACAAATGAGGATAAG
>CAYYPY010000021.1:0-5175 GCA_964473685.1 uncultured Candidatus Saccharibacteria bacterium | reverse complement strand
ATCAACAATCTTCTTATACAATTCTGAGAGAGCTTCTTTAATAGGATTCAATTCCAACATCTCTTCTTCTGGTGTATGTTGAACAGAAGGCTTATTAGTATCTTTAGATAAGTATAACGCACGAATTGGAAATTTAATATGAGGTTTGCCAAAAATCTGATCTGTCAGAATAATTCCACGTTTAGCTGTTTCAGTATAAACAGATCCATCGGGCATAACTAAAGCAAAAACATCTAACCAGTATCCACTCACTTTCCCCCCATACTTCCTAGCTATATTCTGCCAAAAACAAAGAATATTTTGATATGCCTCTTCATCACTAAGACTATTATCACCAATAGCTATTCTTTTTGGTGCTTCTACTAAGCCTTCTCCTTCAATATATAGTCCTGTATCATTAGCTAAAATAGGAAAATCTGTTTTTCCAAAATAAGCTTGAGCTTTTTTGACAGCATTATCTTCTAATGTTTTATCTTCTTCTACCTCTACCTTCTCCAGATTAAGTTCTGCTGGAGTATGTATAACAAACAAATCTGTTAACATACGATAACGATCTACCTTGGCTCTATTATTAGTGGCTAAAAGTATTTTTTTCATATTATTAAGAAAGTATACCTAAATTAAAATTATGGACACGCTTATCCATAATAATATCTGATTTACGTAAC
The DNA here is from genome assembly GCA_964473685.1 of uncultured Candidatus Saccharibacteria bacterium. Lineage (GTDB taxonomy): Bacteria > Patescibacteriota > Minisyncoccia > Minisyncoccales > CAYYPY01 > CAYYPY01. The sequence goes on along the minus strand of CAYYPY010000021.1, from coordinate 4,507 downwards.
GGTTTTTTCAAAACTAATCCTTTCAACGAAGAACAACGACTAAGAGCAACATACGCTTGTCCATGAGCAAAAGTTCCATTATTGAAATCAATAATTACTTTATCAAAAGTTTTTCCCTGACTTTTGTGAATAGTGATTGCCCAAGCTAGTTTAATAGGCATCTGAGCAAATGTGCCTAGTTTTTTTCTAACAAATTCTCCTTTAGTAAAAACATACTTAGATATTTCCCAAAGATATTTTTTAACTTCTACAATTTTACCATCATTTTTTTCTACCTTAATGACTGATTCATTATCATTAATTTCCAAAACCTTTCCTAACGTTCCATTAACCCAACGACGTTCGCTATCATTACAGATGAACATAATTTGAGCACCAACCCGAAAAACTAATTTCTCATCATTAGGATAAAGATTTTTAGTTACAGTACCTGTTTGATGAGCCATAAAAACTTTCTCTTCTGTTTTTAATTGTTGTAGTTTGGTTTCATTGATCTTGTTGGCACTTTGATTAGTTGTCATCAAATAAATATAATTTTCATAATTATCAGGCACAAAATCAGGTTGACAATATTTATTTAATTCCATGATCTGATTATCATTAATAGAATTATCACGAATAGCATTCAACAAATCAATAAAATATCTATCAGATTGACGATATATTTTTCCTAACTCAATATTTTTCATTACAAAACCAGAAAAAAGATTGGTCTGACCACGAAAAACTTCAGCATCAAAGAAATAAGGAGATTGATATTCAGAAAAAAACTTATCTTTATCACTAAAAGTAATTACTGGCGGAAGCTGATATAAATCACCAAAAAAAACCATCTGGACACCACCAAAAGGTTGCTGGTTTTTACGGCTTCGGCGTAAAACAATATCAATAGCGTCTAATAAATCAGCTCGAACCATTGAAATTTCATCAATAGCAATAGTTTTAATACGTTGAAACTTTTCTTTTTTCTTCTTACTAAAACTCATATGTTCAGCTTCTTCTTTTTCAAATCCAGGTTTTAAAGTAAAAAAAGAATGAATAGTGTCACCATTGACATTAACTGCTGAAATTCCTGTTGGAGCTAAAACAATAATTTGTCTTTCAGCCATTAAACGGAGATGTTCCAATAATGTTGATTTTCCCGTTCCAGCCTTACCGGTAATAAAAAAGTTCTGATCTGTATTTAAGATAAGATCAATTGCTTGTTTAGCTTGGTCAGACAATTTAATCATATTTTTACACTTTAGATTGTATCATAAAAGAGAAACTCAAGAAAGACAAATATTATATTAAAAGCAATAGATGTAAGATATTCAACAACCTAATAATCTTCTTCCGAAATAACCTCTATGCCATTCTTTTTCAAAAGAGCCGTAGTTACTCCATCTCCTTCAGTCACTTTGTTTGAAAAGGTGCCATCATAAATTATACCACAACCACAAGATGGACTTTTTTGTTTAAAGATAGCTTGTTTAACATTGAAAATTTTAGCTATTTTAAGAGCTTCTTTAGCTCCTACTATAAAATTATTGGTAACTTCTTTTCCAGATTTACTCATAACTTTATTGCCTCTTCTTTCTGATGGATCTCTGGGTGTGGCTAAACCACCTAATTGCTCAGGGCAAATAGGAATTAAATTTTCTGTCTTTGATAATTCAACAATCTTGTTGTTAGGTTTTGCTTTACCATCATAACGACAATTAATTCCCAATAAACAAGCACTGCAAAGTTTAAATACTTTTTTATCCATATTTTTTCAGTTTATTTTCTTTTTCAACTAGATTGTTTTTTTAACTTTTTATACAACATTCTTGGGTAACCCATTTCCTTCTGGATTTCATATTCAACATTTAAGTTTCTTAAAAAGTCTTCGCAAGCATTTCTTGTTTTATCAATTCCTCCAAAATCTTTCTTCGCCTCAACTTCCATAAAATCTCCTAATCCTTTAATGTTATCTAAAGTTACTTCAAAATCGCCACAGTCAAAATATTTACGCGTCTTTTCAACAGTGACTTTAAGAATTAAATTAATTTTTTCAAATATTTCTTCTACTACTTCTGGTTTATCAACCAATGTTTCATATTCATCTGTTGATCTAAGCCATCCATCATCAGTAAAATGTAAAAAAGAATAATTTAGATGATTTTTATCTTCTTCAAATCTTATTCTTAAGTATTCATCAGGCATATCTTTAGCAAAAAAATCTCTGTGCGGAAGCACATAATATTTATCTATTTGTTGACGAGACTTAATAAATTTCCCAACTTCTTTAAGCCTGCTCTCTGCCATGGCTAGATTCTTAATAAAAACCTGTATTTCAACTTCAATATTTTTCATACTTATATTTTAATTTATTGTTTTAATAATACCATAAAACAAAAAACCAAGAAAGCATATAATTTCTTGATTTCTTTAATTCTTCGTGGACAATGTTAGAACTAAGACAATGATAGCTGGTTATGTCTCTTTTCGATCATTCTCTTAGAATATCTTCTTGTTATAATCTCAACCAGAATACCATCCTGTATATTCATCTCACACTATTGTTAATTTAAATTAAATATGCTAATATTGTGACTGCAGGTCGCCTTTAAGGAGACTTCCGTATCATTATGAACAATAAGCCAAAAAAAGGAGAATATTTAGATATCTTGTTGAGATCTCAAAAAACAATCTTTTCACTGAAAGATGTGTCTTTGTTGTGGAGAGAAGAGAACAATGAGATAATAAAAAAGAGGTTAAGTAAATATGTGAAAGCCGGAAAGTTAATTCGTCTGCGTCGTGGCTTCTATGCAAAAGACGAAAACTATAATCATTTTGAATTAGCAAATCGCATATATACTCCTTCATATATTAGCTTTGAAACAGTCCTGACTCGAGAGGGCGTTAATTTCCAGTATTACGGAAATATTTTCGTAGCCTCATATATTAATCGTGAGATTGATATTAGAAAACAAAAGATAACTTTTGTCCGAATGAAAGATTACGTCTTGAGTAATACTGTAGGTATTGAGCATAAAGATGGTTATGCAATTGCTACACGTGAGCGTGCGTTTTTGGATAGATTATATATATCTAAAGATTATCACTTTGATAACTTAGGTTTATTGGATTGGGACAAGGTTATGAAAATTGTACCAATCTACAACAACAAGCGTTTAGAAAACAAGGTAAAACAATACCAAAAATCTATATGACATTAAATTACTTGAGGCATAAGAGTATTTTACTGCAGATCTTGAAGGATATCTATTCAGATACCTCTATCGCCCCCTACTTAGGATTCAAGGGTGGTACCGCCGCCATGATTTTCTATGGTTTACCAAGAAATTCCGTAGACTTAGATTTCGATCTGTTAGAAGAAAGCAAAGAGAAAGAAGTGTTTGAAAAAATAAATAAGATTGTTAGTAATTATGGTAAAATCACTGACTCCTGTATACAGAAATCTAATTTGAGAAATGTTATCTCCTACGAACCAGAAGCTCAGAACATTAAAGTTGAAGTGAGTCGTCGACAGCTTGGCTCGAAATACGAGGTGAAAACATATCTTGGCATTTCAATGCTAGTGATGACCCAAGAAGACATGTTTGCTCACAAGCTGATGGCTATGATTGAAAGAGTTGGCAAAACAAGCCGAGATGTCTTTGATGTGCAATTCTTTGCTAAGAATAACTGGCCAATTAACAAAAGTATTGTTGAGGAGAGGTCTGGTCTTTCATTTCAAGATGCTCTAGAGAAAGCTATCAATCAATTAGAATCGATGGACAATAGGCATATATTAGATGGCTTAGGCGAATTATTGTCTGATCCACAAAAAGACTCTTCGCGATCAAAAATGAAGAGTGACACTATCTTCTTGCTGAAATTAATGCACGGTGAATACTAATCTTTTCTAATAAGAAATTCCTTTGTCTATATCTCCCCTAAGGATATTACCCGGAGTTAATCATAAAGCGTGATTCACGAACTTCATCTATAGCATCACTTGGCCGTTTGCCGTTCCCTTTTCCAGGGACTACGATACAACACTCTTAGCTATGCTGGTCTATTGGCTCATAGCAATGGGTACTACTCCTGAGGCAGCAGAAAAGCTCAACAACCAAAAAGAGAAAGATCTCTTGATGATTTTGTTTTATAAACTCTTCTTATCTGAAAAATAATATCAATATTTAACCAGATATAAGATAAGACTGTAAAAATATCTAGAGAATTTATTGAATTAAATCTTTTATCCCTAATAAATATCTGCTCCGTATCGTGAATAACGTTAGAACTAAGATAATGGTAGCTGGTTATGTCTATGTCTCTGATTGTTGATAGATATTTCTGTTTAATAAGCAAAACCGAAGTCCAAAGTATCTTTTTATAAAGGAAAATTATTATTCTGAATACCTACGAACACAACGGACGTGACATTCCATGTAAAGCTTATCGCTAAACCCCTCAGCACCACTGAGGAAGCGCTTGTACCACGCGCTGTCGGGATTATACTGATACTCAGTAGACG
>CAYYPY010000020.1:0-2389 GCA_964473685.1 uncultured Candidatus Saccharibacteria bacterium | reverse complement strand
ATCAAAGAATTTCTTTCTTTTGTTTTTAACTGGTGGAAAACCTAAAAACACAAAACGACTAACTGGGTACAAGCTTAAAGCAGCTGTTAAGGCAGAAGCTCCAGGAACTACTCTCACTTCTGAAGCTAATTTAATAATTTTAGCTCCTGGATCTGATAAACCTGGTGTTCCCGCATCAGTAACTAAAGCAATATCTTTGCCTTCTTCTAACCAGCTTAAAACCTTATCAACTTTTTGAGGTGAAGCATGTTCAGGACAAGAAAACAAATCATTATGAATATCGTAATGACTAAGGATTTTACGAGTAACTCGAGTGTCTTCACACACAATTAAATCAACTTCTTTGAGAATACGTAAAGCTCGTAAAGAGATATCCTCTAAATTACCAATAGGAGTAGCAATGACATAAAGCATATTACAATGTAATCCTCTCCTCTTCTGGTTCTTCGGCTTTTTGCTTAGCTAAAAACTCACGCAAAAACTCAAAGAGAATACCAGCTAAAGGAATAGCTAATAAAGCTCCTATGAAGCCCCATAAAGCTCCACCAACAGCCATAGCCATGATAACTAATACTGGAGACAAATCAACAAACTTCTTGGAAAGAATTGGTGTAAGAATATTACCTTCAATCATCTGGATAATGAAATAGGCCGAAACAACAAATATAGTAACCTCCATACCTAGATTAATAGTTAGTAAGAATATAATAATACCAGCTACAAAAGCACCGATATAAGGTACAAAATTAAAGATACCTGATATCAATCCTAACAACAAAGGATATTCCACTCCAAAAAACAATAAAACAAAGAAAGTCATTAAACCAACAAAAATACAAGAAATAATCCTAGTTGAAAACCAACTACTTACCTTGCGTTGACATTTTTGCCAAAGAAAGAAAGCAAAATTTTCATACTTCTTTGGAAAAAGAGCACTCATTCCTCGTTCTACAACTTTTTCTTCCAGAGAAAGAAAGAAAGCTATTAAAAGAACAAAGAAAGCAGCTGAAACTCCACCAAAAACAGATGAAATAACACTAAATATTCCTCCACTCATTTCCTGTAAAGATACCTGAAAAGCATCAAAATTAGAGAACATCTCTATACCTGTCTTTTCTAGCAAAGGTGATAAACGATCAAAGTAAGCTGGCAAAAAACGCATAAACTCTTTTAACTCATGGATAAAGAAAGGAACAGCTAGAACCGTGATATAGCCAAAAAGACCAAAGAAACCAAGATAGACTATTATAGTAGCAACTACTCTTGGTAATTTCATTTTCTGTAAAAAACGAATAGCTGGATTAAACAGAATAGAGATAATCAAAGCAAAAACAAGCCAAGCGAAAATATCCCTAGCTTGAAAGACAATATAAAACATGATGGCGGCTAAACCAATCTTGAATATTGTTGCCCATGAAATATCTAATGTATTTTTCATAGTATTTTTTTATTCTTAAACGGACCGACAACTGTTAAATTAAGTTTAGAAGGTTTAAATATCTTCTTAGCCACTCGTTGAACATCAGCTACTGTTACCTTCTCTATCTTCTGTTCTATCTCTTGTCTAGTCATTACTTTGTCTTCCAACAATTCTTGTGTTCCATAGAAAAGACCACGAGCACTAGATGTCTCTAGAGATAGAGCCAAATGACCCTTCATATATTCTTTAGCTTTTTTAAGTTCCACATTAGAAACTGGTTTTTTAACTAAATTAAGATATTCTTTCCAGATTGCTTTAATTGCCTCATCAGCTCTTTTATTATCCACCCCTGCTTGAGTCACAAGATAACCAGCATCACGACTACTATCAACTGAAGTATGGATATAGTAAGCTAATCCTAGTTTATCACGAATAACAGAAAAGAGACGAGAACTCATCATACCACCCAATAAAACTGAAATAATTTCCAAAACATATTTATCAGCATGACCTCGAGGAAAAGCTCGAACTCCCAAACAAAAATGAGTTTGATCTGTTTCTCGATAATCCACCATTACAGCTGGTTTAGTTTGTTTCTCTACTACTTTAGGTTGAATTGCACCTTTACCTGTTCTGATATTCTGGAAACCATCTATTTTTACTTTCTCCCAATTACCAGTTAAAACTAAAATTGTGTTATCAACTGTATAATTATTGTTTCTCCATTCCATTAAATCTTTTCTGGTAATTCCCTTAACACTTTCTTTAGTACCAGCAATATCGCGTCCAGCAGGTTGATCTCCATAAAGTAACTGAGGCCAGATAACCTGAACATATGACATTGGATTATCACGACGCATATTGATTTCTTCAATAATAACTCCCTTTTCCTTTTCAGCTTCTACAGATGGTAAAGTGGAATTACAAAAAATATCCTCTACCCAATTCAAAGCAATCTGAGCATGACGA
>CAYYPY010000019.1:0-7691 GCA_964473685.1 uncultured Candidatus Saccharibacteria bacterium | reverse complement strand
TATGACTAGTCCCATTGCAATCATAAGTAGAAAAAGAAACTCTTTCGTAATCATGATATAATAATCCCATTGATATGTTGTTCCCTCTATTGCCACCTACTAAAAATTGAAAGTCTCTTTCTTCTCTAGGATATATCCATAATGAAATTGTATACTCTGGATTATGATCATGACGACATAAAGTAGTATCTATCCTGGCTGTATCAGTTGAATGAGTTCCATCAAAAGAAAGAGCATAATCGTCTACTCCATCAACCCATATAGGGCCAGGATCTCCACTAAAAGTACCATCATAACCATATCCTGAAACATCTTTAACTATTGTATTTTCTCCTTCGTTAAACGACCATTTCCCCATTAGATGAGATCCTAATACTTTATTCACCCCAGCAGACCATTGTAAAGTATTAGCTATTCTGGCACTTTCTCTAAGATTATTAAATCTAGCGATAACCAAAGAAGACAGTATTCCGATAATAGCAATCACTATCAATAATTCAATCAATGTGAATGACTTTCTCATTAAGAATATTTTAGCAGAAAAGAAGGTTTAGGAAAAGTAGCCCAAACAACAAGAGGGATATAAAGAAGAAGGATCCACCATCCACTGATAAAAATAATTGGAAGAATTGAGAAAATAGAGGCAACTAAAAGAAAGTAGGATAAAAGAAGAAAAGATGGCCAAAGAAACACTCCTCCTAGAATAACTCCTAAGAATCCTGATATCATAATCCAATATATTACCGGCACTACTAAAACATTAGCTAAAATAGCAAACAAAGAAGCTTGTTGAAAATGATAAAGAATTAAAGGAAGTGTAGCTAAATAGGCGGATATAGATATAGATAAAACCTCTGGTAGTTTAATTTTAGGAGAAAGATAGATAATTCCCAAAACAGCCGTAAAAGATAACTGAAAACCAACACTAGTCAACAGAGTAGGATTAAAAGCTACTAAAACAGCTGCCGCCAAGATTAAAAGACGAACAGCTGAACCCTCCCTTCCTAAATGTCTAGCTAAAAGATAGAGTCCACCCATTAATCCAGCTCTCAATGCTGATGGTTGTGCTCCAGTTAGAACCACAAAGACAGTAATCAAAACTAAAGCCAGATAGAAGGCATAACGCCGATGAAAACCCATACCTAAAAACAAAGCAATAGAAGTAGAGATAAGAATAGTAACGTGCATACCAGAGACAGCCGTCACATGACGTAATCCAGATCTATTCAGAACTTCTTGCCACTTAGAAGAAAGAAGATGCCGATTTCCTAAAACCATAGATTCTAAAAAGGAGGCCTGAGGTAAAGGCATGTTTCTTCTAATGCGTTCTTCTAACCATGATTTGAAACGAAAAAAGAAATGAGGATTTTTCTCTACTACTTCTACGCTAGGATAAAGAAGCAAATCTTCTGTTGGTTTGCCACGTAAGATAACTTCATCGCCATAATCAACTAGTGTATAAGGGCGAGCATAAACTCGTATATCTTTTTTATCTGTTCTAACAGTGAAACCAACACTTTTCTCTCTAGCTTCTGGTTGAGAAACTACCCGCCCTGACCATTCAGTACCAGTTAATGGTTCTGGATTAACAGGTCTCAAGAAACCTAGAAAAAGAAAAAAGAGAATAAATACCCAAACAATTCTTTTAGTAGTTAAAGCAACAGCTAAAGGTAATAACATCAAGGGCCACCATATCAAATCAATAAATTGACGTAGAAAAACACCCACTAAAAAAAGCAGACAAACTGATAACAAAAAACGAGAAGGAGTCATCTTACCTCACACAAACCAAATAAATGTTTAATTTTGTTTTTTATCTCTTCTAATTTTTCAAAAGAATAAGGTTCAATTTTCTGGAAATCTGGATCCAAGGTTTTACCTGGACGGAAGTTCTGTAGATAATAACGTTTGGCTCCTTTAACTAGATTAGCCATTTTAATAATTTCTTCTTCAGAATGTAAAACTGGAACAATCGTACTGCGAAACTCATAATCAATACCAGAATTCATAATCAAGTCTATATTCTTTTTAACATCTCTTTTAGAGTCTTTAATATCCATAGCAATATAATCTACTAAAGGAATAAACTCATCTAAAGGATTAGATCCATTACTATCTAACTTCACTTTAAAACCCATCTTTTTAACTTTAACGATAAAATCTTTGAGATCAGGTTGGAGAGTTGGTTCGCCACCACAAATAACTACTCCTGACAGAAGTCCTTTTCTTGATTTCAAAAAATCCATAATTTCTTGTTCAGGAATAATTGATAGGTTTTTAATCTTCTCTGGCAAAACCATTTCTGCACTATGACAGAAAGGACAACGCCAATTACAGCCAACAGTAAAAACAATACAGGCTACCTCACCAAGGTAGTCCTGTAAAGTTACTTTTTGTAAAGCCCCAATTAACATGTGTATTCTGTACGATCATCGTACTCTTGTCTTTTACCTTGATTCCATTGATTGACTGGACGGATATAGCCAACAATACGGGAGTAAACTTCACATTTTCGGTAGTTGTGTAAACTAGGATCTTTTTCAAAACATTCATTACACTTGAATATTTTTATCTCTTCTTCTCCATCACGATAAACTAATTGTTTACCTTCAACTAATTCACCGTCTTTAATCTCTATCTCTTTTTTACAGTCATGACAAAATATTTTATTATCCATTTTTTATTGTTTTTGTTTTATAGACCTTGCGATCATCGTATTCTTGTTGTTTACCCTTGTTCCATTGGTTGACAGGACGGATATAGCCAACAATACGAGAATAAACCTCACATGGCTGTTTAACAGCGCAACGAGGGCATTCAAAATGCTCTCCTGAGATATAACCATGAACTGGACAGATAGAGAAAGTTGGTGAAATGGTTACATATGGTAAATGATATTTACTGAAAACTGTTTTAATTAACTTTTTAGCTGATTCAGCATCTGGCAGTCTTTCTCCTATAAACAAGTGAGCTACCACACCTCCAGTATAGCGACACTGAATATCATCTTGTAATTCTAAAAGTTCAAAAACATCATCAGTATGACCAACTGGCAACATTGTAGAGTTAGTATAGTAAGGAACTTCTTTGGTTCCAGCAGTAATAATATCCGGATACTTTTCCTTATCAATACGAGCTTGACGATAACTAGTTCCTTCAGCCGGTGTGGCCTCTAGATTGTAAAGATGATTTGTTTCTTCTTGATAGCTAATCAATTTCTCACGCATAAAATCAAGAATTTCTAAAGCCAACTTACGTCCTTTCTTAGTAGAAATATCTTCACCCATAAAATTTAATAAAGCTTCATTCATACCCAACAAGCCAATCGTTGAAAAGTGGTTACCAAAGCAAGTTCCGCGCATCTTCTTCACTCCATCTAGATAGAAACGAGAATAAGGATAAAGACCTTTTTCCATATAATTATCTAGTGTCTTACGCTTAATCTCTAAACTCTCTTTAGCTAAATCCATCATATTACCAAGACGTTCATAAAACTCTTTTTTAGTTTTAGATAAATAGCCAATACGAGGCATATTAATAGTAACAACACCAATACTTCCAGTTAATGGTTGACTACCAAACAATCCCCCACCCCTTTTAGTTAATTCTTTGTTGTCTAAACGTAGACGACAACACATACTACGGAAATCTTCTGGATTCATATCAGACTGAACAAAGTTAGAAAAGTAGTTAATACCATATTTGGCCGTTGCTTCCCACATTGAATCTAAAGCTGGGTTATCCCAATCAAAATCTTTACCAATAGATACAGTAGGAATAGGGAAAGTAAAAGGACGTCCTTTGGCATCTCCTTCCATTAATACTTCATAGAAAACCTTGTTGAATAAATCCATTTCTTCTTGGAAATCACCATAATTTTCTTCTTGTGGTTTACCACCAATAATTACTGGTTGTTTTTTCAAGAAAGATGGTACTTTAATGTCTAAAGACACATTAATGAATGGCGTCTGAAAACCAACTCTAGTTGGTACCATACAGTTAAACATAAATTCCTGCAGAGCTTGTTTAACTTGTTTGTGCCCTAAATTATCGTAGCGGATAAAAGGAGCCAATAAAGTATCAAAAGAACTGAAAGCTTGAGCTCCAGCTGATTCGCCTTGTAGAGTAAAAAGAAAGTTAACTGCTTGGCCTAAAGCTACTCGTAGATGTTTAGCTGGTCGTGATTCAATTTTAGAACTGACACCACCAAAACCACGCAAAAGAAGATCTTGTAAATCCCATCCCATACAATAGCAACCAAGTGTTTCTAGATTGTGAATATGGAAATCTTCGTTAGCTGCCGCTTCGCGTATTTCTTTGGGATAAACACGATTAAGCCAGTATTTTTTAGAAGCCCGAGAGATAGCATACTGATTAAGACCCTGAAGAGAATAAGTCATGTTAGCATTCTCTTTGACCTGCCAATCTAATTCACTGATATAGCTATCAATCATTTCTGTAGATTCGTCAAAAGCTCTTACACCATCACGAACTCTTCTTCTTTGTTCACGATAGATAATAAAACTTTTAGCTGCCTCTACTTTATCTTCCAGTATCAAGACTTCTTCAACAATATCTTGAATCTGTTCCACAGAAGGAACTTCATCCTTCTTGAAGCGACGATTCAGAAGTTGAACCACTTTATCCGTCAGCTTCTGAACCGTTTCTCCATTAGTTTGACCAGATGCTGTTACTGCTTTAAAAATAGCACCTTGAATATGAGAAGGATCAAAATCGACTAATTCTCCATTCCTCTTTAAAACTTTGTTTGTCATATAGGAAACCCGGTAAGTATTACCGTTATTTTAATATCGCCCTTTTTTAAATTATCATCTTTTACTGCTCCAAAAATTACTTTAGCTGAAGGTGAAACTTGCTTGGTAATTAACCGAGCTGCTTCCTGAATTTCATTTAAACTAATATCATCACCTCCACTAACACTAAACAAAGCTCCTTTAGCATTACGACAAGAAATATCCAACAATGGAGAGTTAAGAGCTTTCATCACCGCTTCTGAAACACGCTTTTCTCCACGAGCTGTTCCTGTTCCGAAAAGAGCTGAACCAGAATCATGCAAGACTGATTTCACTCCAGCCAGATCAATAGTAACAATTCCTGGTAAAACAATCAAATCAGCTAATCCTCTTACTGCCTGTTCTAAAACTTCATCACAGATAGAGAAAGCCGAAGCCAAAGAAACATCAAAAGAAAATAGCTTATCATTACTTATAGAAATTAAACTATCAGTTTTACCAGAAAGGTTTTTTAATCCTTGTTGTGCAATTTGGCGACGCAAAGATCCTTCAAAAGAAAAAGGTGTAGTAACAGCGGCAATAGTTAAAGCTCCTGAACGACGAGCAGCTTCAGCTATCACTGGAGTGGCTCCAGTGCCTGTCCCTCCCCCCAATCCGCAAGTCAAAAAAATTAGATCAGCTCCGGACATAACTTTTTCAACTTCTTCTACACTCTCTTCTGCTGATTTTTTACCCATCTCCGGATCCATGCCTGTTCCTAATCCTTGTGTAATGTGGCCTCCTATCCAAATCTTTTGATGAGCTTTAGTCTTTTCTAAATCTTGATAATCAGTATTAAAAGCAATTAATTCTACCCCCTCTGGGCAGTTATTAAACATTCTAGATATGGTGTTAGAACCGGAACCTCCTACTCCGGCTACCTTAATTTTTGCTCTTCTTTTCATGGTATAAAAACAGTAAAGAATCTTTTAAGCCATCCAGAAATAGCTCGACCAGCTGGTGCATTATCTGTTATCAAACCCTCTTTAATCATTCCTTTCAATACAGACAATTCTGGTTCATCAATCACTCGACGAACTGGTAACTTCATCTCTTTTTTGACAATATCCACTAAACCAGTTAACTGAGATCCACCACCAGTTAAAACTATACCACCTGGCAACCTACCATTTAAATTAATTTTCTTTAATTCTTCGTTTGTTTTGTTAAATATATCTTTTAATCTAGCTTTAACAATCTTTTCTAAATCCCTTTCTGTGAATTTAATTCCATCCATCTTTTTCTTTTTCTGACCGTAGTACTCTAATTTTACTTTTTCAGCTGTATCAATATCTGTTTGCAAACCAATAGCTAAATCACGAGTAATATCTCCAGAACCTATTGGAAAAACAGCTAATCCTACCAAAATATCTTCGTGATAAACAACAAAAGAAGTTGTTGATTCTCCTATATCCAAAAGTAGAACTCCCATCTCTTTTTCTTGTGGAGAAAGAACTTCTATAGCTGATGATAATGGGCCCACTAATTGTACTACATCTTGTAATCCTGCTCCGACAACTGCCTGAAGAGAATTACGAATATGACCAGAAAAACCTCCCACTAAAAGAACATCTGCTACCAAACAAGTTCCATGAATATCAACTACCTGACGCAATCCACCTTCTCCATCAATAATATACTGCTGAAGCATTGTTTCTAAAATCTCTTTATTAGAAGAGATAGGAACCGTTTGAGCTTGTTGTAAAACTCTTTCCGCATCTTCTTCAGAAATACGACGATCAGCTCGTGAAACAGATATTTTACCCGAAGACAATTCACAGAAAAGATGACTGCCATTGATATTAACAAAAACAGAATCTAATTTTCTATTAATCTGTGTTTCAGCTTCTTTAACAGCTGATGTAATCGCTTCTGATACTGCATCCACTTTATCAACAACACCTCGTCGCACACCTAGAACAGGGACTCGGTGATTAGCCAAGATTTCTAAACCATTTTGGCCAGATCGGGCGACCATAATCTTAACCCCGGCTGTACCAATATCTATTGCTGAAATAATTCGGTTCTTCATGTTTTTTGAATTATAGCATAACTAAAAAATTTCGCCAAATACTTGTCTTCATCCATCTCTGAATGTTTCAATCCTTCTGTGTGAAGCAGTCCATGGATAAGAGCACGAACAACTTCTACCTCTGGATTTTCTCCGTTCTTAATAGCTTCTTCTGGACAAACAATAACTTCTTCTGTACCAAAAGAAAGAACGTCCGTAGGATAATCTTTCTGACGGTACGTTCTATTCAATTCCCGCATTCTAGCGGGTTTAATTAAAGCAACTGAAACTTCACGAGAACCAATAACCTCTCTAACAACTTTCTTCAGCATTGTTGAGCTGATAGAAAAATCCGAGAGATTGTTGATCATAGAAACTTTCTAATAACATCAATATCAGCTCGACCTCCTGTTCGTTGCATTACTTCTTTAATAATTAAACCAGGATTATCTGTTTCTGTTTCCGAAATAATCTTTTTAATTTCTTCTTCTGTAGGAGCCGGAGGAAGATATTGTTCTAATATCTTAGCCTCATTTTCTTCTTTCTGAGCTTGTTCTTCTCTGTTACCTTGTCGATAAAGTTTAGCTGCTTCTTTTCTCTTCTTGGTTTCAGACATTATTATCTTAATAATCTCATCATCAGAAACTTCTCTGTGTTCAGCTGAATGTTCAACACGAGAAATAGCCGTCATTAGTAGACGGTGGACAGAAAGAGAAAGTTCGTCCTTAGAACGAAGAGCATTCTCAGCCTCTTTTTTTATTTTTTCCTTTAACACGATCTTTTAATAATCCTAGTTTTTCTAAACGAGCATATTCTTCTCTCATTTGTTCACGACGTAGAGCTGAACGCTTTTTAGCTAAATCACTCAATTCTCGTTTATGAAAACG
>CAYYPY010000018.1:0-9959 GCA_964473685.1 uncultured Candidatus Saccharibacteria bacterium | reverse complement strand
AATAACCTTCTCTGTATTTCTTGTTTTAACTCTGAAGCAGAGATGGTGTATTCTTGGTTGATAGTGATAGAGTAGATCTTGGTTTTCATGACTGGCCTTTCTACTTCTATTCCTTTCCTAGCCCAGTACCACGAGGGCTTACCCTTAATCTTGTAAGCAGAGAAAGGAGGCAGAGAAAAAGTGAAATCACCTGTATAATCAAGAATGTTCTTAATCTGATCTGTTTTTCTAGGAATACCAAGGATATCGTAAGAGTCAGTTTGGTAACCAAGGATGATCGTAGCTTGATACTCTTTATCTAAACCAAGATAGTTATCAAAGTCTTTAAGATCTTCTCCAGAAACAACTAAAAGTAATCCATCAGCCATAGGATCTAATTTACCAGCTGGAGCCATCTTAGAAAAAGAAAGATGCCTCATAGCCTGTTGGCATGAGACACCTACTTCTTTATCAACCAAAGATATCATTGAATCTCTTTCTGAATAGCCTCTTCCAGTTTAGCTGGCTCATCAGTTCCAATACGAATCAAACGTCCATTCTTAAGTTTTAATTCTACAGCAGAAAAACCAGAAACATTGAAAAGCCAACCACCAGGAAACCAGCGAACACCCCATCCATTATACCATTGATTATGAACCTGTCGGCATGACTCAATATCAGAAAGTTTAATCTTTTCTTTAACTAATTCTCCACCAAAAGAAACATCAATATATTCATCTTTAATTGTTACAGTCAGTGAAGAAAAGACAATCATACAAAAACCAAGTAAACCTAGTACCA
Source organism: uncultured Candidatus Saccharibacteria bacterium (assembly GCA_964473685.1). GTDB lineage: Bacteria > Patescibacteriota > Minisyncoccia > Minisyncoccales > CAYYPY01 > CAYYPY01. The sequence goes on along the minus strand of CAYYPY010000018.1, from coordinate 9,179 downwards.
AGAATATTGGCCAAGGATTTTCTGTATTTAAGAAAGCATAACTAGTAATAATGAAAGCTATAATGAAGATAAAAGACATCCATTTAGCTTTTTGTCTGTGTTGATATTTCATACTTTTATTATATCTTTTTAGATATTTCCGTCAACATTTCTTGAGTCATTTTAGCTAAATCATACTCTGGTTGCCAATCCCATTCCTGACGAGCACAAGAATCATCTATACTTCTAGGCCACGAATCTGCAATAGTCTGACGAAAGTCTGGCTCATACAAGCACTGAAAATCAGGAATATGTTTCTGAATCTCTTTAGTTAATTCTGCTACTGAAAAACTCATAGCTGAGATGTTGAAATCGGTATGATGTTTTAATTTATTGAAATCAGCTTCCATTAAATCAATAGTAGCTTTAAGACAATCCGGCATATACATCATCGGTAAAGTAGTATCTGGCCCAACAAAACAAGTATATTTCTTGTTCTTAATAGCTTCAAAGAATATAGCAACGGCATAATCAGTAGTCCCACCTCCTGGAGATGCCTTATGACTAATTATACCAGGATAACGACAACCTCTTACATCTAGACCATACTTGGCAACATAGTAATCACCTAAAAGTTCTCCAGCTACTTTAGTTATTCCATAGATAGTTGTTGGACGAAGAACTGTTTGTTGTGGTGTTTCTTCTTTAGGAGATTCTGGACCAAAAGCAGCAATAGAACTAGGGATAAATATCCTCTCTATTTTATTTAAACGTGATTCTTCTAGGATATTATATAATCCAGTCATATTAACTTGATAAGCTAATTGTGGATCTTGTTCTCCTCTACCAGAAAGAATAGCTGCTAAATGATAAATAGTATTGATATTATGTTTCTTAATGAAATCCTTGATTTGATCTCGTTGCAAAACATCTAAATTATTAATATCAGTAGCAAAGACATTATCTTCTCCATATTTATTCTTTAACATTGGAACTAATTCTGATCCAATCTGACCAGCAGCTCCAGTAACAAGTATTTTTTTCATACTTCTATTATATCATAACTAAGCAACCATTACAAAAAACGGCCCATCCTAAAAAGAATGGGCCTTGGAAAGATCTACATAACATATAACCATTAACCTTCTAAACAGCAGATTAATAGTGCAATAAATACATAAAAGATCACAACTGTTAGAATTGGTTCAAACAAAGACTTGTTATTTCTTTTAAAAATAACTATGTAGTCTTTACTTGGTTTGTAAGCAATAATAGCGATAAAAACAAACAAAATAATTTGGAATAACATATAACCTCCTCGATTAAAAAATAACCTCACTTATCTCCATATAAGCAAAAATTATGCATAAAACCATAGACACAAAAAGAAAGGAAAATCTAAATGTATCTAACAACAAAGAACTTTTCCTGGGAGTTGTAAAATATTTTTTCACTTCTCGACAAGAAAAAACAAAATAAACACTAAGAAATAACAACTTCAGCATTTTTACCTCCTAAATGAATTTTTAAACAACTAATAAGTTGGTACAATATAAAAAAGAAAAAAGCAATATTTCTTTTAAAAAACGGCCCATCCTAAAAAAGAATGGGCCTTGGAATACTAGATACAAGCTAGTATAAAGAGGTCTAATTGATTCCCTAGATAGAAGAAAATAGGAACTGCAAAAAAGTAAACAAGTACCATAATACTTAATGCAGTCCAATATTTCTTCGGATCTACGGGAGGCATTATATACCTCCAGGAGAAAAAAACAAAAATAATCGGAAGGATAATTCTAAACATGCCACTCTCCTTCAATTACTTCTTGGATTTCTTCATTAATAGCTTTTATAGACATTAATGGATCATCCGATTGAGTAATAGGACGGCCAATAACCAAATAGTCGGCCCCATTGAGAATTGCTTCTCCCGGGGTAGCTGTTCTTTTTTGATCGTCCTTTTGAGCCCAACTTGGCCTAACTCCAGGAGTCATAAAAGACATTGTTTTTAGTGGCTCCTCTCTTCTTAAAAAAACAAGATCTTTGGGGGAACAGATAATTCCGTCACACCCCGCATGTTTAGCTTCATAAGCCATTTTTAAAATTGTTTTTTCCAAAGTATTACCATAAAGGCTACAGCAATACTCATTGGAAATAGATGTTAAAACGGTAACAGCAAACAACAAAGAAGAACCTTTGTTGTTTGCAGCTGCTTCCATGGCCTGTATACCAGCAGTTGCATGGACGTTAAACATCGCAACGCCCATATTGGAAACAGCTTTTGAAGCTTTTCCAACTGTGTTAGGAATATCACAAAATTTTCCATCACAGAAGACTGAACCGCCTTTATGATGAATCATGTCAACAACTTTTCGGGTCCCCTCTGAGGTCAGAAGTTCTAACCCTACTTTAAAGGAAGCTACATGTGTATAAAGAAGATCTACTAATCTTCCTGCTTCATCTAGGGTAGCTACATCTAAGGCTAATACCACTCTATTCATAATTTCTCCTTTCAGTTGACAAATAACTAAGTATTTTATTCTAAACCTTTAAATAAAAATGTCAAGAAAAAACCCATTCGCAATGAATGGGTTATGTGTTGAGATGAGATTTGCCAATCTCGTGGTCAAAGATATCTTATTATCTGAAATATGTCAACATCTTAATCATTTATAAAAGACTTCTATTAAAAAGATATATTTAGACAACTTTTTTATTCTCTAACTTCAGTTGTAAATATTAAATTATCTTTGATGTAATAAATCAACAGATCTTTAACCCCTTAAAATGATAACTTAGTTACGAATTATTTTAATAACGTCTATAATTTGTAATATGTCTGTTTCTAGATAGACAACAACATATTATAGTAAATAGTATAGACCAAGACCAAACAATACCATTGATCCAATAAATGTTGTCCAAGTCATAATCTTTGAACCACTAAACCAAATCTTTTTAGTGAAAACAGCTCCTAGGAAAATAATAAATTCATCAAGCATATAAAAGAAAAGATAAAGTAGAATATAAGAAATATAACTGATTGTGGAAACACCATTTTCCACTAAAATACCAGCAAAAGCAATAGGAATACCAACAGAACAAGGTAATTCAACAATAGTAATAACTGTAGCGAAGAAAACAACACTACCAGCTAAAATATAGAAACTTTTAGATCCTTTAAAGGCTTTTTGTAATTTACTGGTAGCTGAAGTAGCAATTTTTGAATCAGCACCACTACAAGTTGGTCCATATTTAAGAAACTTTAAGAATTGACGGAAAAAGAAAAATCCACCGATCAAAGCTGACAAACCAACCAATAATCTTAATATTTCTAATTGACCAATTAAAACTTCAAAAAGTTGACCCCAGAAAAACACTAATGCTCCATAAATAGCGACAGCAGTAAAGATAAATAATCCTCCATATAAGAATATCTTTTTTCTGGATTCTAAAACCATTACAATAGATAAAACTAAAATCAAAGCTCCCACAGAACAGACATTAAAACCATCTACTACACCTAAAACAATAGCAATAAAAGGTAAAGATAATTGAGTAATATCTACCTCTATATTCAAGAAAGGTATTTTAAAAACAGAATAATTATCTTCCACTAAGTTTCCCTCTAAAGCGGAAATCAACATTTCTTCATTATGAGAAGTGAATTCACGAAACTGAAAAAAGTTTTCCCCTATAAATATCGTAGGCGACATTATGGCATATTCCTCTACTCCGTGCTGACTAGCTATTTCTTTTAATTTCTGAGTATCAGTAATTGGATAAACAATTAAATCCATTTCTGGGTAGTTTTCTTGAATTGATTCTAAGAAATTCTCTACATCACGACAAACAGAACAAAGACGATCATTGAAAAAATATACAGTGGTTGTCTCAGTAGCAGTAGTTCCAGTCCATAACAAACCAAATAAAACTAAAAATAGTAATACTTTTTTAAACATATTATTGAATACAGTTAACTTCTTGGCCTAATAAGTTTCTATCACCTTCAAATAATTCACCATTAATCTGAATCTCTGGAACATAATTTGTTTTCATTTCATTGGAACATCTTTCTGTTTCTTTATGACATTCAACATATATTGGCTTTACAGCATCAAGACCTCCTAAACTTTCTACTAAAGCTGCACAAGCAGGACAAGTAGCACTACCATATATAACTACCCGGCTTCTTGCAAACAAGTAACATAACTTCTGTCTAAAGGCTCTTCTCTGATTTCAAAGAAATGAACACCTATAAAATTACTTTCTTCTAAGTAAGTGAAAAAATCTTCTTTAACTACTTCTCCTTTAGTAGAAGAAGCATGAACTAAATCTTGGCCATCCAAAACAAAACCTTCATGACGGACATCTAAACCAATATTTTCATCTTCTGGATATAAGAAAGCAACTCCAACTAAATCAGGTAAAGTAATCTCTGTAACATTTTCTTTTAATATATAAGGAATAACTATTTCTTCTTCCCAATCTATATCCAATAATCTTGTATGATTAAGTACCACAGTTTTCTCTTGAAACATGTCTGGAGCTATTTCTCTGGTTATATCCTTAAAGAAACGGGAGTTTTGATTACGCCAAGTGGTAAAATGAACTCTGTTTTCATAGGAAACTTCTCCTTCAGGATAATAATTAATCTTCTTCATCATTTCTGAAGCTGTTTCTTCTCCACTATGAAATTCAGCTGCAGAAATTAAAACTAAAGTTGTACAATCAAAAGCATCAGTACGATATAAAACTTCTTCATTAAGAGGTCCACCTTCATAAGGAGTTCCAATAAATCCTGTAATTATCTGTTTTAATTGTTGTTCCTCAACTTCTATATTTTGTTGTCCTCTATTCAAAAACAATATTAATGTAACTACTACTAAAACAAAAAATATAAATATCACTTTTTTCATAATAAGTATAATAGCACTATTTTAAATTACTGAAAAGCTCATCATTGAATTGTTTCAAAGAAGATAAAACTAAGTCAGCTGATTGAAATTTTTTCAAGTCTTCCCCAACAGGAACAGCAACACATTTCATCTTAGCTGCTTTCGCAGCTATTACACCACTAAATGAATCTTCAAAAACTAAACAATTAGTTGGATCTACTTGCAATTCCTTGGCCATGGATATAAATATGGCCGGATGAGGTTTACCGTACTCTTCATCTTGACCAGATCTGATGGCAACAATATGTTTTTTGATATCAAATTTATTTAAAGCAGTATCAATTATTTTATAAGGAGAAGAAGAAGCAATACTCATTGGAATACCTTTTTCTTGAAAAAATTTAATTATTTCATCTACGCCTTCTTTTTTCACTGCTTCTTGTTTAATTGATTGTTCTACTTTATCAATAATTTCTTGTTGCACTGTCAATAAATCTTTTCCTGACCAAGGAAATTTATTATACCAATATTGCACAGTTTCATTGATCTTAAAACCCTTGTTTTCATTGAAATCTATTTTTTCTAAAGGAAGACCTAAATCAGAAAAAACTGAAGTTTCCACTTTACGCCAAAGAATTTCACTATCAATTAATAGACCATCCATATCAAAAATTATTGCTTTAATCATTTTTTTATTTCTTTTTTATAATTCTTATTAAACTCTTTTATCTCTAATGGACAGATAGTCACTCGACCATCTAAGAAATCGGAATAAGCTAAATAATGCTGAGAGACATCTAAGGCAGTTGGCTGATTACCAGCAATAATAACATAAATTAAATTACCTTCTAAATCAAAAAACTGAATTGTGCCCCATTCCGGTCCAGGAATATAATAACTCTCTGAATTGTTGGCTCCTCGATTAGAAACAATCAACCATTCATCAGTTAATGCAATTGTATTGGGATTAATGTCTGTTTCTACAAATTCAAAAATATCTTGGTTATTTAAATCTAAACGATATATCTTATCCTCCCCCATATCAGAGAAAAAAATATTATTACTGTTACCAACAATATGACGCATAGCACCACCCGTTTCATAAATAATTTCTTGAGAATAATCTTCTAGATTAATTTTAGCCACTTCTCCCCTATCAAAACCAGCTACATAAAGATGATTGTTGTAAATATATATTCCGCGAGGAGTTCTAACAGTTGAAATATTTTTTATCAATTCGCCAGTAGTTAAATCAATAATAGAAATATTATTGCCTGACCAATTAGAAGCATAAAGATAATTATCTTTCACTAAAACAACTTTAGTCCAAGCACTGTTTGTTTCAAAAGTTCGCTTAATTTCTTTACTTTCAGTATCTATCTCAAAAACACGTGCTGTTTCCATCTGACTGACATAAGCTAAAGAACCATCACTATTAAAAGTTATCTCTACTCCCCCACCATCTGGCAAGACAATATTGTTTTTAACTTCACCTGTTGCTCTATCTAAAACCACAACTCCCCTAGCCTGATTCATTAACGAAGTAATCCATATTTCTTCTTCATCAGGAGTGAACATCAATGCTTTTGGAGAAGGAATATCTTCAACAGCTAAGCAACTTTTTGGTGATAAAGAAAATTCTTGCTCTACAATAATCTCTTGATCTAAGAAATTAAAAACAAAAATTGATAAAAATATAACTAAAATTAAAATTATTATTTTATTCATCTATCCTTTTTTATCATATAACAAACTTTATTACTAGATTGACTTAAATCTTTTTATACCGCAACATAGTATTATGGCTAGAAAACAAGAACAATATGACATTGCTGTAATCGGTGGAGGTCCAGCTGGAATGATGGCCGCTATAGCTGCTAGTTCAGCTAACGTGGTTTTGATAGATAAAAATCCTACTTTAGGAAGAAAACTTTTAGTAACAGGGGGTGGACGTTGCAATATTACTCAAGCTGAATTTAATAATCGTAAACTAGCTGAAAAATATGGGCCAACAGGAAAGTTTCTACTTTCTCCTCTGGCAATATATGGACCAAAACAGATAATTGATTTGTTGGAAATTAATGGAGTAAAAACTAAAATAGAAAGAGGTAATCGTGTTTTTCCTGTTTCCAATAAATCCACTGATGTCTTAAAAATATTACAAAGAAAGTTAAGAAAAGTAAAAATTCTAACCAATGAAAAAGTAATTAATTTTGATGGTGAGAAAATTGTTTTAAAACACAAAGAAATTACCGCTAAAGCTTTTATCTTAGCTACAGGTGGAAAAACCTTTCCGGGAACTGGATCCACTGGAGATGGATACCAATGGGCTAAAAACATAGGTCACACTATTATTGAGCCTAGACCTGCCTTATCAGCTATAGAATTAGAAGAAGAATGGATCAAAGAATTACAAGGTTTAAGTTTAAAGAATATTCAGATTGATGTTTTTCAAAACAATAAAAAGAAAGATTGTCTTTTTGGAGAAATGATTTTCACTCATTTTGGTGTTAGCGGCCCAGTTATTCTTAATTTAAGTAAAAAGATTGATAAATTATTAAACAACGGACCAGTTAAGATAAAATTAGATTTAAAGCCAGCTATTGATATAAATACTTTAGATCAAAGATTACAAAAAGATTTTCAAGGCAACAAAGTATATAAAAATTATTTAGCTGAATTGCTACCAGCTAAAATGATTAATCCCACTATTGTTAATACCAACATACCAGCTGATAAGAAAATCAATACTATCACTAAAGATGAAAGAAAAAGACTACTAACTTTTTTGAAAGCTATACCTTTAACTGTTAAAAAACTATCTGGTTTTAATCATGCAATTGTTACTACTGGAGGAGTAGCTTTAAATGAAATTGATTCCCGTACAATGCAATCCAAAATTAAACCTAATCTTTTTCTAGCTGGAGAAATCATTGATTTAGATGGACCAACTGGTGGCTATAATCTACAATTATCTTGGACAACTGGTTATGTGGCTGGTCAGAGTGCTATCAATTTAATTAAATAAATTAATAGAAGATGACCCGGATAAAAGAAATAGAAAAAATTACGAGGAATATCAAGACGGCCAAAAGGATAGAATATAATAGGCAGAGCTAGCAAAGAAAAATTTTGCAAATGTCCTTGGTTCAAACAATAGGCTAAATTAGCTGAAAAGAAAGATACTACTAGATTTATCTTTTCTCTTAAAAAGTAAAATATTAAAATAACTACAAGCCCATAAAATCCAAAAGTAGCAAAAAACGATAAAGGAATTGCTAAAACTAAAAATTGATATTTCTTTTCTTCTATCAAAGAAATAACCCATATCCCTATAGCAAGAAGAAAAAGTATATTTAATTTAAAATCATTATTAAGAAGTGAATAAGGCACCTGACTAATAAAAGCAAAAATCAACATTCTTTTGATATAGTTCTTCTTGCTGGATGTTGATTTGTAACCTATACCTATTTGATAAGCAAAAATTGGAAATGCTATACGACCAATAATTCTCATTATTTGAATGGGCCAGAGATAGGCCCCAATGTGATCAATCAGCATAGCTGTCATAGCTACTACTTTAAGATAATTACTTTGTTGGCGATCAATCATATTTTTCTACTTTCTCCCGGCTTCATGTTTCCTAGCTCAATATCTTGAATTCTTGTTCTTTTGATAGAAGTAATAGTATAACAAAGATCATTGAGCATTACTCTGATTTGATGTTTTTTGCCTTCTTTGAGAACCATTTTAATAGTTGTACGATTTATTATTTCTGCTTTAACAGGAAGTAGTTTACCTAGAGTGTTTGTTGTCATCCCTGATTCCATAATAGAAACAATACCCTTTCTCAATGGTTCTCTAACTTTAACTAAATATTCTTTATCATGTTTATCAAAAACTTTTCTAGCGAAACGACCATCGTTAGTTAAAAGAAGCAAACCCTCTGATTCTTTATCTAAACGACCGATAGGATAAAGACCTTCTGCCTGCCATTCAGTAACAACGCTCTTTACTCCTGGCCTATCTTGAGTAGGTAAACCTCTTGGTTTGTAGTAAGCAAGAGATACAGAATTCTTTTTCACATTAACCTCTACTACATCTTTCTCTTGAACCATATAACCTAATTTTGTTTTCTTTCCATTAACTAAAACTAAACCTTTTTCAATTAAAGAATCAGCTTCTCTGCGGGAGGCTAGTTTTTTTTCTTGTAGATACTTATTTATTCTTATAGGATATTCCATACATTCCTTGTATCATAAAAGGGGGAATTACAAAAGAATCCCCCCTTTAAAAGAGCTA
>CAYYPY010000017.1:0-4588 GCA_964473685.1 uncultured Candidatus Saccharibacteria bacterium | reverse complement strand
TATCACCATCAGTAGAAACCAAAGTATATCCTGGGTATTCTTTCATAATACAATCAATTTTGTCTTTGATAGTATCAGTTTTTTCTGTATCAACACCGATAAAACTTTCACTTCTACCAGTTTTTATAACCTTAGCTCCTAATTTTTCTAAAATAGTTGGAATAATATTACGGCCTACAGCGGAATGTTCATAAAAAACAATGTTTTCTGTTAAAGAAAAGTTTTGGTATCGTTCAATATATTCTTTTTCAGCTTCTAAATTAATGGGACCTAATTCTGGAAGATTAATTTCTACTTCTTGAATTTCTGTTTCTCTAATTTTTTCTTCATCCTCTTTTAGAATTTCTCCTTCAGCTTTATAAAATTTGATACCATTACGATCAGCTGGGATATGGCTACCAGTAACCATAATAACTGGTAAAGATCTTTTTAATCCCCAGTTGGCTAGAGCTGGAGTAGGAATTTTGCCTAGATATACAGCTTCGCGATCACTGTCAATTATAGCTTGTTTTACTGCTCGTAAAATATTTTCTGTACTATCTCTTAAATCACCACCTAATCCTACTTTATTCTCAGGAGTATGTCTTAAAAACGCTTGAGTGTATAGATAAGCTACACGAGGAGTTAAGTCAGTTACTAATCCACGTACGCCACTAGTACCAAATTTTACAGATGATATTTCTTTAATCTTCATATGATTTCATTAACTCTTTGAAATTTTCTACAGCTGGAATAGTGATTGGATCTACTTTTCTTTTCTCTGCTAAAAAAGTCGCTGCTCGACCAACCAAGATTAATAAAGAGAGAGCCTGATAAAAGAAATGACCATCAGGAATATCTATAAATAAAGAATGATCAATCATACTAGACCAAATTTCCATTCTTTTAGTGTTGTCTTTATCTCTTTTATCTCGGAAAAAAATAATACTGTAATTTTCTGCTCGACCAAAGCTAACCATTTCATTGTGATTCATTTCTGGAAAGAAATTCCAAAAAGCGGGAATTTTAGCTAATTCATTAAACATAATTTTACTGACTTTAGCTGGATAGCGATGACGGGCTGGGGCATAAAAAATAGGAGTGCGATCACCAATAAAATCACATATACGTTTTGCTTCTTCTATTTGTTGATTATCAACCATACGGACTGATTTTTCTAGTTCTCTGTCAGAATCAGTTAAACTGGAAAGAATACCTAAACCGTAACCGGCTGAAAAGCGAGGTAGAGTTGTGTCAGGCATCAAAATCAAAGGAATTTTTCTAGACTCAGCTTCTTCAGCTAACTTACCACCAGTGGTGATGATTACTTTGTTGTTTCCTAAACCAGAAATAATTTCTTCAGTGTTACCTGAATAAGAACAAAGAATATCCGCTCCAATATTTCCATAATCTTCATGTAATCTCCATTCACCTACTTGATAATTAGCCATCATACCTGCTGCTAAAGCTGACCCACCCATAGCTTGGATAATAATGGGTCTTTTTTCTATTTTTAAATCACCAGCCAATTTTTGTCCCACCAAAGCTTCTTCAGTGATTTGACTAATCATTTTATGAGTTTGAATACATGCTTTTAAATAATCCATATATTCATATTAGCAAGTTTTAGTATTAGGTCAAATAAAAAGTTGTTTTATTTTCTTTTTAGGTTATAATTAAAACAAGGTTGAAGATTTTATTTAATAATTATGACAAAGGTAGTTGCTGTTTCAGGTTTTTTTAATCCAATACATGGTGGTCATATTGATCATATCAATAAAGCCAAAGAACTGGGAGATAAATTAGTTGTTCTTATTAGTCGAGATGATCAAGTTGCTATGAAGGGGTCAGTTCCTTTTATGCCTCTTGATCAGAGAATAAAAATTGTTGAGAACTTAAAAGCTGTTGATGAAGTTGTTGTTAATATTGATCAAGACAACCAAGTAGCAGAAACACTTAAAAAAGTTAAACCAGATATTTTTGCTAAAGGTGGCGATAGAACTCCCGATAATATGCCACAAGATGAGTTAGATTTATGTAAAGAACTAGGAATAGAAATTGCTTATGGCATACAGGGAGAAATTCATAGTAGTTCAAAATTAATTAAAAAGGCCGTAGATTGGTATAATAAACATGGAAATAATAACTCTTTATGATGAAGAGGGTAATGCTCTCAATAAGGGTAAGAGAATAGATCAAGCTCATAAAGATGGTGACTGGCATGCAGCTGTACATGTTTGGATTTATAATCCAAAAACCAAAAAGCTTTTAATTCAGAAAAGAGGATCTCATATGTATAGTCATGCTAATTACTGGGATATTTCAGCAGCGGGTCATGTTTCCTTTGGCTCTACAGAAATAGAAACTGCTCATGCAGAGGTCAAAGAAGAATTAGGATTAGACCTTCCTCTTGATGATTTTATTCATTTAACAACAATTAAAACAGGGAAAAATATTGGCCGAGAGAGAATAAACAATGAATTTAATCCAGTTTATTTAGTGATGAAAGATATAGATATTGATGAGATTACAAAACAAAAAGAAGAAGTAGGTGCAGTTAAGTGGGTTTCTATTCCTGAATTCAAAAAAATGATTGAAGATAAAGACACTTTGGTAGTTGCTCATCCACAAGAATTTGAATTATTGTTTGACAAACTCTCATCTTGAAATATAATAAAGTATATGAAAACAACATACATTATATTAATAGTAGCTGGTTTTATAGTTGGCTTAATTGCTTCTTTTTACAACAGCTTAGTTCGTTTAAGAACTCGTGCTAAAGAAGCTTGGTCAGATATTGATGTCCAGCTAAAAAGACGTTACGATTTGATTCCTAACTTACTGGAAACAGTTAAAGGTTATGCTACTCATGAAAAAGAAGTTTTTGAGAAAGTAACTGAAGCTCGTTCTCAGGCCATGCAAGCTACTACACCAGTTGAACAGGGTAAAGCTGAAAATCAACTTTCCTCTACCTTAAAAAGTCTGTTTGCTGTTTCTGAAAATTATCCTCAACTAAAAGCTTCAGATAACTTTTTAGAATTACAGCGCGAATTGCGTGATACAGAAGACAAAATTCAAGCTTCCCGTCGTTTCTATAACAGTAATGTCCGTGAGCTTAACATTAAAACGGAGTCATTTCCTAGCAATATTGTGGCTTCAATCTTTGGTTTTGTAAAAATGGAATTCTTTGAAATAGAAGACAACCAAAAAGAGCCAGTAGAGGTTAAATTCTAATGCCTAATCTATATACTATGAAAGAGAAAAACATCCAGCGTAGCTGGTTGTTTCTCTTTTTCTTTTTTCTCATTATTGTTGGATTAGGATATTTATTTGCATTAATTTTTGAAAGTATTTATTTCTTTTATGGATTTTTAGGTTTTGCTATCTTGCTTAATGTAGTTTCTGTTTTGGGATCATCTTCTATGATTTTAAGTTTAACTAAAGCTAAACCAATAGAGAAAAAGGATAATCCAGAATTATACCGTTTAACTGAAAATCTTTGTATCACTGCTGGTTTGCCAATGCCCAAGATTTATGTCATGAATGTTCAACAACCCAATGCTTTTGTTACGGGACTTAAAGCAGAGAAATCTATTTTAGTAGTAACATCTGGTTTATTGAATAAATTAGAAAAAGTGGAGTTAGAAGGAGTAATTGCTCACGAGTTATCTCATATAGGTAATAGAGATATTTTTTTAGCGACAGTAATAGTTGTTTTAGTAGGAACAATTGTTTTATTAGCGGATATGGGGATTAGGTTAGGATTTGGTTCACGAAGAGAGAAAGGAGGAGCTCCGTTATTTTTAATTGCAATTGTGGCCTATATTCTTTCTTTCTTTTTAGCTCGTTTATTACAGATGGCTATATCTCGCCAACGTGAATTTTTAGCTGATGCTTCGGCTGCTTTACTGACTCGCTATCCCGAAGGATTAGCCCGAGCTTTGGAGAAAATTAGTGCTGACCCTAATCCTATTAAAACTAATCATTCCACAGCTCACCTCTATATCTCTAGTCCCTTTAGAGGGCGTGAGAAAAGGTCATGGATGACTAGAGCTTTTTCTACTCATCCTCCTGTAGAAGACAGAATTAACAGATTACGAAATTTAAAAATATGACAACAATTTTTTCTTTATTAGTGGGAATAGCTATTGGTGTAATTTTTGGTTTATTGAAATTACCAGTTCCAGTACCAGAAGCTTTAGCTGGTTTATTAGGTATCGTTGGTATGTGGTTGGGTTTTGCTCTGGTAAATTATTTAAAATAATGATATATCAATATATATGAAGTGTCCAAAAGATAAAACAGATTTAGATAAAGCTATTCTTCATCAAATTGAAGTAGATTACTGCCCAACTTGTATGGGTATTTGGTTTGAAGAAGATGAATTAAGACAAGCTAAAGACAAACGTGACGAAGAATTAAATTGGCTTGATGTTGATCTTTGGGAGAATAAAAAAGATATGCGTGCTTCCAAAGACAATCGTCTTTGTCCTTCTTGTCGCCTACCTCTTTATGAAATTTCTTATGGCGATTCTGATATTAAAGTAGATATCTGTAATATTTGCAGGGGCATCTGGTTGGATCGAGGAGAATTTAAGAAAATAATTTC
>CAYYPY010000016.1:0-3396 GCA_964473685.1 uncultured Candidatus Saccharibacteria bacterium | reverse complement strand
TAGCCTCACCATACATAACAGCAACAGAATTAGATCCTGATGCTTCATATCCTTTAATAGAAATAGACTTTTCTCCTGTTGTTCCAGGAACATCATCATCGTTTTGTATAACTAAAGAATAAGGAGCTAAAGCTTTCCCTCCACCAATAACTACTGAATGTTCTCCTATTGTTTCACCTGAACCAATAACTACTGAATTATCACCCCAAGCCATACCCTCTTTATTTAAAATAGCTACTGAAAATCTTCCAAATGCTTCACTATTAATATTACTACCATGAGTAGCAATAATTGTAGAACTTTCTCCAGAAGCTTTAATAGATGCTCCCCTACCAATAGCTACACCATTCCAACCAGTATCAGTAGTAACAGAATTTTCACCTATAGCTAAAGAATAATTTCCTCCAGCATTACCACCCATCATTGCGACAGCACTAATAGTATTTTCTTGGACGTCTCCCCAACCAATAACAGTAGAGTTTTCTGCTCCCTCTCCTATACTCCCCTGTTTTATAAGCAAAGCTGTGGAATAAGGAGCGCTAATAGTAGATTCATTTTCAGCAACACTCATAATAGTAGAATAATCACCATATGCTCCAACATTACCAACCAAACCAATAGCTGTACTACCAATTCCTTTAGCTAAACCTGAATGACCAATAGCAGTAGCATATCCATTTATCTCATCTTCTTGTTGGATTCTTCCTCCCCATATAGCTGTTCCATAATTACCATTTTCTTGAATGTCTCCGAAACCAATAACAGTGGAATGTTCAACACCATCTTCTATAGAAGCACCTTTAACTAAAATAGCTGTAGATGTTAATCCATCAATAGTTGAAGATTCAGAAGAAACGCTCATCGCTGTTGTATAACTATCTTTCGCATTCAAAATTCCATTACTACCTAATTTAATAGAAAGACTATACATTCCATTTGTTTCAGCTAAAGATCCAATAGCTGTGGAATAATTTTGTTTTACCACACCACCAGCCATAACTAAAGCAGATCTAGTATTAGATTGAACTGTTCCTGACCCTATAACTGTTGAGTAATTAGCACTTGAACCAATGCTGGCGGTATCGGTTGCAATAATTGTGGATGCTATTCCATTTACACTAGATGAATGATTCCCTGCTTGAAAAATTGAAGAATATCTTCCAAAGGTTTGCACCGATGTTCCAGATAAGCTAATAGCTGTACTAGATTCAGCTTGGGCTACAGACCCTGATCCAATAGCTGTAGCATATCTAGAACGAACATCACCACCTGATATAGCTAAAGCATACATTCCTTGCAAACTAACAGATCCTGAACCAATTATTGAAGAATAGCGACCCGCTAACTGTGCCCCTTTATTCAAAATAGCTGTTCCACCCATACCAGTAACATTTGCACTTTCATCGTTAGTTCCAATAATTGTAGAATATTGACCAGTAGAACTATTTTCTCCTGAACCAGTACTAATAGATACTGAAGATTCTCCGACAGCTAAAGCTGTATCCCCTATAGCTAAGACATAATCTTGTCTACTTTCTGGAGCTCCCATCATATAAACTGAATAATCTCCAGAAACTGAGGAAGGATCTCCTCCCATTAAACTAACTGAATAATCTCCATTAATAGATCCTGAACCAAGAATAAGAGAAGATTGTCCATTAGCAATTGATTGTTTTTCTTGACTAGATATAACAACTGAATAATGCCCTAAAGATCTTTGAATTTTAGATGAAGACGATATTAAAACAGAATACAAACCATTAGCATAACTATTAATTTCTTGTCTGCTACTAATAGCTAATGCTCCTATTCCAGTATATCCAACTCCTCTTCCAATAGCTACACTATTGTCTCCATTAACAGCTAAATTTGGTCCTATAGCTAGTTTATTTATATTAGGAATTAAAGAAACTCTGTTATTCTCATCTTTTTTCCATATATTGCTTCCTATATACAATCCCGAATTGTCTATAACTTCCTCTGGATCCATCCATTCAGCTCGCCCTTCAGCATCAACTGAACCCATAATCCAACCATCTTCAGCTTCATCATTAATTTTAAGAATTAATCTCTCTGGATCATTATCATTATTAAATATTTGTAGAACTGCTTGCTTCAATATATCATTGTTATAACCAACAATCATTTGAGACGAAACGGTATTAGATGTTAACACAAAATCAACCTCCATGGATCCTTCTTTTGTTTGATCGTTATCAGAAATATTCAAAGGATAGAGATGACTATCATCGCTAGGTTTTTCACTTTGACTCCACACAAAACTACTTGTAAACAAGAGTAAGACAACAACTAATATTATTTTTCTTTTATCTTTCAACATATATTTTATAACTAAAACTAGTATTAGAAGTTCCATCTTTCAATTCACGAATTGTTAATTTATCATTACTCTTTTCAAAGTAAAGACCATTAGAATCATCGTGAGCTGATAATTGGATTATAGCTTCTTCTATAGGAATAGATAAGTTGATATCTGTTTCACCATTATTTAACTGACCTTCTCCCGATAATATTTGATAGTCATTATTAGCAAAAGACATACTATTACCTCCTGCATCAACAAAATTATCAGCCATTACTTTACCTTTAACAACAAGGACTTGTTCTTGAGTAGTGCTAGGATTAGATCCTGGATTAATCGTTACTCTATAATTACCACCTTGATTGCGAGCTAAAAGAGTGGATTCACTATTAAATCCTACCATAAAAGAATTCTCTAATTCATTAACAACATCTGTTCCGACTACAAAACCGCGATTTGCTGCTCTAGTGTTATCTCCCAAAGCTAAACTAGAACTAGAAGCATAAGTATTATTTCCTAAAGCTACACTGGTATAATGGGCAGAATTAGAATTACCTAAGGACAAGGAATTAGTAAAAGCATGGTTTAAATTACCTAAAGCTACACTGGTAGAATAGGCCATATTTTTATTTCCAATGACAAGAGAACTACCATAAGAGTTACGAAATGAACCTCCAATACCAAAAGCAATAGAATAATCTCTTACAGCAAGATCATTAGCAGTAGGTGATGAATATGAAAAATTATGTCCAAAAACAATAGACTTATTGTCAGATTCATTGGAATCACCAAAAGCTAAACTAAAATAATAGGATTCATTGGAACTACCTAAAGATAAGCTGGAAGAATGGGCATAAGTATCATTACCCAAAGCTATACTAGAATTATAAGATTCAGTAGAGCTACCTAAAGATAAGCTGGACTCATATGTATAAGCAGAGCTACCTAATGATATGCTGGAATAATAGGCACGGTTTTGATCTCCAATGACAATAGAATCATCGAAAGAAGAACGAGCAGTGCCACCAAATCCAATACCAAAGCCAATGGAACTGTTTTCAACAGAGTAATGA
>CAYYPY010000015.1:0-2303 GCA_964473685.1 uncultured Candidatus Saccharibacteria bacterium | reverse complement strand
TCGTCTCAATATTATTATCTATTCCTCTCGCCCTGGATTAATTATTGGTCGAGGAGGCGAAGGTGTAGAAAAACTACGCAAAGAAGTTGTTAAAGCTCTTAATGGTAAGAGTGTTAATATTGAAATCAAAGAAGTTAGAAATCCTTGGACATCAGCTTCTTTATCAGCTCAATGGGCAGCTCAACAAATTGAGAAAAGATTGCCTTACAGACGTGTCCTTAAGCAAACCATAGAAAAGATTTTACTTAACAAAGATATAAAAGGAGCCAGGATTGAACTTTCTGGTCGTTTAGGTGGGGTAGCTATTGCTCGTAAAGAATGGTTGCAAAAAGGAAGAATGCCTCGTCAGACAATCAGAGCTATTATTGATTATTCTCTAGCTGAAGCTCGTTGTCCTTATGGAACCATTGGTGTAAAGGTTTGGATATACAAAGGAGAGAAGTTTTAATATATGTCACTTCTAGTACCGAAAAAAACAAAATACCGCAAGATGATGAAGGGTCGCACCAGAGGTAATGAATCTCGAGGGACTGAGTTGGCTTTTGGTGAGTATGGATTGAAAGCTTTAGAAGCTCGTTGGATTACTTCTCGTCAGATTGAAGCTTCACGTCGAACCATTATTCGTTTCTTGAGAAAAGGAGGAAAAATGTGGATTAGAATATTCCCAGCTAAGCCAATTACTAGAAAAGGAGTTGACGTGCCAATGGGAGGAGGAAAAGGTGGTGTTGATCACTATGCTTTCCCAGTTCGTCCAGGAAGAGTCCTCTTTGAAATAGAAGGAATTCCTGAAGATAAAGCTCGGGAAGCAATGCGTTTAGCCACTGATAAATTACCAATTAAAGTTAAATTTATAAAAAGATGAAAGCTAAAGATTTAAGAAAAAAATCAAGGTCGGAGTTGGAAACCCTTTTAGTGAAATGTCGGGACAAGTCTGGAAAAGAGAATAGAAAAGACGTTGCTCGCATTATGACAATTTTATGCCAAAAAGAAAATTAAGTGGAACAGTAGTTTCTGATAAAATGGACAAAACAGTTGTTGTGGCTGTTGAAACAATCAAACAACATCCTAAATATCGGAAGCGTTATAAGTCAACTGTTCGTTATAAAGCCCATGATGCCGAGAATAAATGTAAAGATGGTGATAAAGTAGTTATTGAAGAACATCGTCCTCTCAGTCGCGACAAGCGCTGGATAGTAATATATGATTCAAACAGAAACAATACTGACCGTAGCTGACAACAGCGGAGCTAAAACCGTTCAGTGTATTAAGGTTTTAGGAGGAACTCGTAAACGTTATGCTCGTTTAGGTGATATTATTGTGGTAGCTGTTAAAACAGCTGAGCCACGTCGTGCAGTTAAAAAGCATGATGTTGTCCGAGCTGTCATTGTTCGTCAAAAGAAATTTACTCGTCGTGCTGATGGGTCTTATATTCGTTTTGATGATAATGCAGTTATTATTTTAGATGCCAAGACAAAGAATCCTAAGGCTGGTCGTGTTTTTGGACCTATCCCTCGTGATCTAAAAGCAAAAGGTTTTGACAAAATTATTAACCTAGCCCCAGAAGTTGTATGAAAAAGAATTCACAAGTTTTAGTTATTACAGGTAGTGATAAAGGAAAAAAGGGAAAAGTTCTTCGTATTAAGCCTATTTTGGGCAAGGTTTTAGTTGAGGGAGTTGCTTTAAGAAAAAAGCATGTTAAACCTAAAAAAGAAGGAGAAAAAGGTCAGATTGTTGAATTTCCATCTTTTATTTCCATCTCCAATGTTAAGTTAATATGTCCGCGCTGTAATCGTGCTACTCGTAGCGGTAAAAAGTGCCAACATTGTGAAGCTGAATTATGATTAAAGAAAAATACAAAGAGATAAAACCAATTTTACAGAAAGAATTCGGGTATAAAAACACGATGTCTGTTCCACGTATTGAAAAAGTAGTTATCAATATTGGTTTTGGCCGTCAAACAACTGGTAAAACTCCATCTGAACAAGCTGATTTCTATAAACCAGTTATTGATGATCTTAGTTTGATTGCTGGTCAACGTTTAACCGTAGTGAAAGCTCGTCACTCTATTTCTGAATTCAAACTTAGACAAGGAACAGCTATTGGAGCTCGTGTTACTCTTCGTTCTGGACGTATGTATGACTTTCTAGATAGATTAATAAATGTCTCTTTACCTCGTTCTCGTGATTTTCAAGGAATAGAAGGATTTGACAAAGAGGGTAATTTAAATATAGGAATAAAAGAGCACATTATTTTCCCTGAGGTTTCACCTGAGAGAAGTAAAAATATTTTTAGTTTTCAAATAA
>CAYYPY010000014.1:0-3268 GCA_964473685.1 uncultured Candidatus Saccharibacteria bacterium | reverse complement strand
GATTTTTGTAATTCTTTTTTTCTATATAACCCCTCTTTCACTCTCCCCCATTTTTCGACTTGACAATAACCAAAAAAATGTCATAATAAATCCATGACCGAACTTCTCAAAAAACTATCAGACAAAGAATGGAGAATAGAGCATTTGTACAAAATAGTTGATAAGAACTCTCGCCTTATTGTCTTTAAAAAAAATCCCATACAAAGATATTTTGATGAGAATAAACATAATCGTAATCTAATCTTAAAAGCTCGTCAGCAAGGTTTTACTACCTATGAGTGTATAGATGGCTTAGATGATGTTTTATTCCATAAGAACTTTACTATGGTTATAATTGCTCACGAAGATAAGGCTGTAAAGAATATATTTAAGAAGATAAGGAGAGCTTGGGACGAAATAGAACCTGATTTAAAATCTTTTTTAAACTTAGTTGTAAATACTGATTCAGCAAATGAGTTATCTTTTAATAATGGTTCTGCTATAAAGGTGGCTTTATCTTCTCGTTCTGATACAGTTAATCGTCTTCATATTTCTGAATTGGGTAAAATCTGTGCTAAATATCCAGGGAAAGCAGAGGAAATAATAACAGGTGCTTTTCCTTCTGTTCCTAGAGGTGGGAGAATAGATATAGAATCTACTGCTGAGGGAGAATTAGGAGAGTTCCACGATATGTTCTGGCAGTATTATGGTAGCGAGACTAAAAATGAAATAGATTTTAAGGCTTTTTTCTTTCCTTGGTTTAATAATCCTGAATATTCTTTAAAGGCTAAGGTTGATTTACCTAAAGATATGGTAGATTATCAGGTTCGTTTTGGTTTATCTGTTGAACAGATTACTTGGTATTACTATGAAAGCCTTGTACAAAAGGGGAAAATGAAACAAGAATATCCTTCTACCCCTGATGAGGCTTTTATTTCTTCTGGAAATACTTTTTTTGACCCTATCGTTGTTGGTAATATAAGAACAAAGGTTGGGCATCAAGTTGGGGATTGGACTTATTATGATAGTTATATTTCTGGACACATATATGTCTTAGGAGCTGATGTTGCAGAGGGTGTTGGTAGAGATAGTTCTACTTGTGTTGTCTTAGATACTACAAAAAATGAGCCTATTGTAGTTGCTGAGTACAAAAGCAATAGAATTCCACCCGATTTATTCGCTTATGAGGTTAAAAATGGTGCAACTATGTATGGAAATTGCCTAGCTGCTGTTGAAAGGAATAACCACGGGCATACTACTCTGTCTAAATTGAAAGAAATCTATTATAACATCTATTTAGAAGAAAAATTTGATAATTTATTGAATAAAAGGACAAAAAAGTTAGGTTGGCATACTAATTTATCCACAAAACCAAAAATGTTATCAGAATTATGCACAGCTGTTAATGAAAGTAATATAGAAGTAGTAAGTCCTAGTATTGTTAAAGAAATGAGAACATATCAGGCAGATGATTTGAATGTTGTTAAAGCAAAAAGTGATGATACAAAACATTGGGATTTATTGATGGCTCTTGCTATTGCTTATCAAATGAGAACCAATGTTGGGGCTAAAAAAGAACAATATACTTTTGTAAGAACTTTCAACCCATATAAAAGTTTCTAAAAATGTGTTATAATATAATAATACTAAAAAAATAATTATGGAAAATCAAAAAAAAGAACTCATATATAAAGATATAGAAGTAGAATATCTAAACTCTCTTGTTGAAAAGATACAAAGAGCAAGAGATATAAGAGAACAATCACATTGGCAGTTTGATAATATGAATTATTCAGACTGGTATAAGGAAAACTATCTAGCTGCTATTGGTTTTGTACCACCAAGAACAAATGCAACAGATACAGAAGTAACAACAGCCTTTACAAATCAAAAAGTTAAAACTTTAATCAATATTTTAAAGGGTTTTAACTATTCTCTTGATATAACATCAGTTGATAAGGATAATAGGATACAAGTTGAAATGGGAAATGTTATGGAAGACCTAGTAAAACAGACAAAAAGAAATGAAAATGATGATTTACAGAAAAAAGGATTAAGATACAAAGAAATGATAGAACAGGGAGATGTTTTTGTAGAAGAATATTTTAATGAGAAACAAGAGCTAAAAAAGAAACCAATTGGCAAGTTTACAGGTAATTTAAACTTTGATTGGACTGAAAAATTAGAAAAAGTATTAGGAAAAGCAGAAACAAGAGTAATACCAGGATTAAATTTCTATCCAGGTAATATTTCTTCACCAGATATGGAAGAACAACCTTATATTTTTACTGTTTCTAATATTTCTTATGAAGAAGCTAAGAAAATATATGGTTCTTGGGACAGATTTGAGTTTGTACCTTGTGATTTAGTTTCTTTTAACTCATCAAATTACTACGGTGCTATTTTATCTTTAGAACAAAACACAAAAAACAGAGTTGAAGTAGTAAAATACTATGATAGATGGAACAATGAGTTTATGATTTTATTAAATGGTGTAATGATGATGCCTATTAAGTTCCCACTTACTATGATTAGCCCTAGTGGAGATTATCCAATAGCAAAAGGTTCTCTATACCCAAGAAAAGACTTCTTCTATTCAAAATCACTAGCTTCTGATACAAAAGTATTACAACAGGTTATAGATTCTGCCTTTATTTCTATGGTATGGAAGAACCAATACTCATCAAGACCTAGTGTAGTTAATAATTCAGGTAGAGAATTACCAGCAGAAGTATATCAAGGTGGTTTAATACTTGGAAATATTCAAAATCCAGAGCTTATAACTACTCTTTTCCCGGGAATACAGATAACAGAGGCGGATTTTAGCTATTTTGAGTTGATAAACAGATTAGTAGAGCAAAATTCTTTCTCTTCAATAATAGAAGGATTAGGTGGACAGGGTGAAACAGCAACTCAGTCTATACAACAACAAAGAAACTCAATGAAAAAGATAGGAAATGTGATAGATGGTGTTGTAGCATTAGAAAGTAAATTGTATTGGCTTAGAATCTTCAATATTCTATTAAATTACACAGAAAATGAAGGTATGAAAAAAACTTTCAGAAAAATAATAACAAGAGTGAAAAAAGATGGTAAAGATGGATATAAGATTTTCTCTTTTGACGCTGAAAAGGCTTCACAAAGCCCACTTAAAACAAATGTTGAAGCAAATATTATATCTCGTGAGAATTTAGGTGAAAAAGTAGATATGGTCTATATAGACCCTAAATATTATAAAGATTCAATAGAAAATACTTGGATTGTTAATGTAATACCAGAAGCAAGTACA
>CAYYPY010000013.1:0-1654 GCA_964473685.1 uncultured Candidatus Saccharibacteria bacterium | reverse complement strand
AGATGATTCGCCCAAGTTATCAATTTTTGAGCTTCCAATAAATCTGCGGGAAGTTTCGGATTTTCTATATGTTCCCACTTTATGAATTTCTCTAAATCTAAGTCCTTCAAATTTAAAGTTTTTATTTCATTATAAGCTTTATTTACACCTTCAATATATTTATTTGAAAGGGCATTACAAAAACTATTTTCTTTTGGGTGTGCGTTTATGATAAGAATTTTCTTCATATTAATTCCTTGGGTTAAAAATTTATAAAATTATCCTTTTTGTCTGTAAAAATCTCAAGCAAATTACACATAACTATATGTTTGCAATGTGTTAGATACAGAATAGTTTTTTTTCTCCAAGGCTTCTCTGTAGCGTGCAAAAACTCCAGAATTAGAGAGAAAGTCCTTTTTAAAGGATTCGTACCAGTAGTCAACCATAGGGTAGTAAATCTCCCCTTCTTGTAGCCAATTCTTTTCGTCTAAAAATTTTTGTTCTAATTCTTCTTGTGTCATTTGTGTATAAACTATACACGAGCGTATAGTTTTTGTCAAGTGCTTGTAAAGGTTGGGTACATGTTGCACGATTTTGTTTATTACATGATTCGAGACTTACTCAGTTTAACATATCTCTCATATGGTGTCTCCATATCTAAACTCTCGTGAGGACGAATCTTGTTGTATCTAAACATATATTTTTCTAAAACTTCTTGTTGTTTGTCTATTGATACTTCTATACCATCGAAGGCATACAAGTCTTCTATTATTGTTCTAATCACTCTCTCTACATAACAGTTTTGTTTTGGACTTCTAGGGGAGCTAAATACGTGAGTTATATTATGTTCAGACAATACCTTTTCAAAATTACCAAGGAACTCACTACCATTGTCTGAACCTACATGGCTAATTTTAGTTACCTCTAGCCTTTCTTTTATATACAAGAAGAATTCTTTTCCACATTCTGATGTTATTCTAGGGAAAATCTTAACAAACAGAGTACGAGTTGCATGATCTATTGCTGTAAATTGATATACTCTTTGCCCTCCTGGTAAACCTAAGTGTTTTACATCAAAGTATACAAGACCTCCTGGAGCATTTAAATATTTTTTAGGTACAGAGTACATATGCCTTCTATTTGTTCTTTTGTATCTTCTCTTTTTCCTTATTCTTTTTAATCCAGCTGTATTGATTATCTTTTGTATATTACTTCGGCCAATATATATTCCTTCTTTTTGAAGAAGTTTTTGTATTTTCTTTTTACCCCAAGGATATTTTTTCCTTAATTCTTTAATTCTTACCCTATGATGAAGAGGGACATCGCAAAATCTTCTCTTATGTGGCCTACGAGATTTATTTTCAAGACTTCTAGGGTAAGAAAAATCATATCTTCTTAACCAATACCATATTGTTCTAAGAGGTATATCAAAATGTCTAGAACATTTTACTACAGTATTACCTGAAGCTATGTAGAGCATCCATTTGAGTCTTTTCTTAGCTAGAGGTGACAAATCTCCATCTAATGTTTTTCTTACATATGGGTATTTATATCTTAATGTATTTGAGGTAAGATCTTTCATATGGTGAGATTCTTCTTAAAATTTAATGTATTTTAAGTCTCTCACCATTTTTTCTTTTTTACAAATCGTGCAACATGTATCCCAACTTATTCA
>CAYYPY010000012.1:0-8231 GCA_964473685.1 uncultured Candidatus Saccharibacteria bacterium | reverse complement strand
TATATTGAGGATACTCTAAAAAACCATCTTCTTTCTGACGTTCAGCTAAAAATTCTTTTTTACCAATAACACCAGGAATTAAACGAGCTACAGTTTCTGTGACTATCATAGCTGGTAACTCTCCACCCATTAAGACATAGTTACCAACTGATAAATTATAATCAGCTAAATGATGACTAACTCTTTCATCAATGCCTTCATAGCGTCCACAAACAAAGATTAGTTGGTTGAATGAAGATAATTCTTTAGCTATAGTTTGATTGAATTTTTTGCCACGCGGTGTAAAAACAATAACAGCACTATTATCTTTCTTGATATCTTGTAAGCAATTAAAAATAGGCTCAACTTGCATAACCATACCTAAACCACCGCCAAAAGGTCTATCATCAACCTTGGAGTGTTTATTGTTAGCCCAAGAACGAAGATTATGAATTTTAATATCAATAATCTTTTTATCAATGGCCTTTTTCAATAATCCTTCTTCTGAAAAAGGATTCACTAATTCTGGAAATATAGTAATAATATTGAATTCCATACAAAAACCGCGCTACTTAATAATAGCACGGTTTTTGGTTTGAAACAAACTACTATAGCTTTAGATCATCTAGATCGTTAGCTGTAGATTCAAGAGTAGGAGTTTCTTCTACCTGTTGTACAGGAGCTGAAGTTTCTTCTTCTCTCTTTGGTTGACGACCACCCTCTGGCTCCTCAATCTTGAGGTTAACTCGAGCGTGATTCTTTAAACCGATGATACGAACTAGACTTCTAATGGCACGAGCGGTAGAACCGTCTTTACCAATAATCTGACCCATATCAGCAGGATTAACCCTGAGAGATAGTAAAACTCCCATCTCATCAACTTTTCTATCAATTCTAACATCATCTGGATTGTCTACAAGAGACTTAACGATGTGTTCTAGAAAATGTTCGTCGGATACTTGATTCATTTTCGGATTTTAGCAATTTCATTCGACCTTTCCTTTTCTGTTTCTCCATAATAGGAGATATACTATTATACTATCAATCTCTACTAACTTGTCAAGATAAAATGCTCGGAGGCAGGGATTCGAACCCCAATTGACAGATCCAGAGTCTGCAGTCCTACCATTAGACGACCTCCGAATTTTATTTCTTTAGATGTCCACGAACAGCTATTAAACTGGCCACAACACCTAAGCCAATGCCTGTTATAATCTGAATTAACAAAATAGTCCAGAGGTTAGCTGTGAAATACTCAATCAAACTGAAATCATATAAATAATTAGCAACTCTTGAAGAAGTGGCGGTAAAGATAATAATAGTTAAAATAAAAGCAATAATTGAAGAAACAAAACCAATTAAAGCTCCTTGGACCAAGAAAGCGCCCTCAATGAACCATCTAGGAGTTCCCATTAAACGCATTACTGCTATCTCTTCTCGTCGATTATAAAGAGCTAATAAGATTGTGTTAAGAACAATAATAATAGAAGCAAAACCAAGAACTATAGCCAAAACAATAACTGATTTTTGAATAAAAGAAGTCATAGCAAAAACCTTGTCTAAAACATTTTCTTTAATATCATAATCAATACTATCAACTATTTCTTGATCTTCTAGGAATATAACAACTTCATTGTAAGTCTCTAAGTTATCAGCCTTAATATTAAATGAAGCGGGAAAAGGATTGCCTACTTCAGTTAATGTTTGCATAAAAGCATAATTATCTCGGTTATGAGCAATAAATCTCTCTAAAGCATCATCACTGGAAAGATATTCTACCTGACGAACACCTTCCATTTTATTAACCACTTCCTGTGTTTCTAGAATACTTTCCTCGGGAGCATTTAAATGAAATTCTACTGTAATATCTACCCTATCCTCTATATTTCTAACTAAAATTCCACTGAAATCGTGAATTGTAAAAATAGCCGTAGCTGATAAAACAGTGAGAATTAAAATAAAAATTGCTGCTACAGACAAAACACTGTTACGACGAAAACTTTTCCAACCAGAACAACAAACTCGACAAAAAGATGTTTTGATATTCATAAAATAAATTTACCTTTTTTAACGTCTTTAATCACACGACCTTCTTCTAGAGTAATTACTCTTTTAGCCAAGGAATCAACAATTTCACGATCATGGGTAGCTAAAATAATAGTGATACCAAAATCATTAATTTTGGTTAGTAGATTAAGAATCTCTACTGTATGATAAGGATCAAGATTACCCGTTGGTTCATCAGCTAAAATAATCTCGGGACGACAAATTAAAGCTCGAGCTATAGCTGCTCTTTGTTGTTCTCCTCCTGATAATTCACGCGGAAAATAATTAACTTTATCTATTAAGTTAACTGTCTCTAAAGCGTCAATAACATCTTTATTAATTTTGTTTTCGCTACAACCAGAAACTTCTAAAGGATAAGCAATATTTTCAAAAATTGTTTTAGAAGAGATAAGTCGATAGTCTTGAAAAATCATTCCAATTTTTCTTCTCACTTTATTAATATCTTTTGTCTCCTGTATATTATAATTATCCAATAAAATAGTTCCGGAGGTAATCTTTTCTTCTCCCAAAAGAAGTTTAAAGATTGTTGTTTTACCAGATCCTGATTTGCCAACCAGTAAAACAAACTCGGCTTTCTCTATCTGAAAAGAAACATTATTAAGAGCCGTTAACTCTTTCTTTCCAGGACAACCTGGATATATTTTTGAAACTTGATTAAAAGATATCATTATTTTTTACTTCGCTTTGAATAAATTGATCTAATTCACCTTCTAAAACTTGCTCGGCTTGTGTTGATTCAGTTTGTGTTCTTAAGTCTTTAACCATTTTATAGGGATGCAAAACATATGAACGAATTTGATTACCCCAACTAGCTGACACTGACTCCCCTCGCAACTTTCTTTTTTCGGCCTCTTTCTCTTCTTCCTGTCGGCGATAAATTTTAGCTCGTAACATAGCCATAGCCTTTTCTTTGTTTTGTGATTGACTTCTTTCATTTTGTGATCCAGCTACTAATCCAGTTGGTATATGAACGATACGAACAGCAGTTTCTCTTTTATTAACATTCTGTCCACCAGGACCAGATGATTTAGATATCTCTATTTTCAAATCATCTTCCTTTATCTCTATTTCACCATCATCAGAAATATCAGGCAAAACCTCTACAGAAGCAAAAGAAGTGTGGCGTAATTTTTTAGCAGAAAAAGGAGAAAGACGAACTAAGCGGTGAATACCTGTTTCTTTTTTCAAAAGACCGTAAGCATAGCGTCCTTTTATTTCCAACACCGCATTCTTGACACCTCCTTCACCCTGTGAAGATTCAATTTCTTTTACCTTCCAATTATTCTTTTCAGCATATCGAGAATACATCCTTAAAAGCATACCAGCCCAATCCTGTGAATCATCACCACCTGAACCAGCTGATACTTCTAGAATAGCATCTCCTTTATCATATAGTCCAGAGAGAAAAACTTTTATCTCCTCTTTATCAATTTTCTTCTCTAGTTGATTTAACTCATCATCTATTTCTAAACTACCAGCTAACTCCTTTAAATCACTTAACTCCTGATTTAATTTTTCAATACAAAGAACTTCTTCTTGTATTTGACTCAACTCCTGATTCTTTTGACCTGCTTTCTGCGGATCATCCCAGATAGTTGGATCAGCTACAATTTCCTTCAACTCTTTTATTTTACTTTTTTTCTGATTTAAGTCAAAGACAGTCTCCTAAATTAAGGAGGCGTTTAGTAAGTTCATCCAACTTTTTTTCTATTTCTGTATTCATGAGCCATCTTCCGGACTTGAACCGGAAACCTACGCTTTACGAGTGCGTTGCTCTACCGTTGAGCTAAGATGGCCTAAACATATTCTACCAAATATTCCAATTAGAGTAAAGAAAAATGAATAGTTAAGAAGTATATGAGCGAGTGAAGGGAATCGAACCCTCGTCTTAACCTTGGGAAGGTCATATAATACCACTATACGACACTCGCTATCAACGAAATTTGTTTAAAAAATTTTGTAACCACCCTTCTTCTGCTTCTTCTATTTCTTCTTCATCGTCTCTCATAATCACTATAATTTCTTCTCCTTCACGCTGAAGAAGAAGCTGGTCTCGCATTATCTTTTCTATATTAACTTCAGGAAGATCAGGCATTTCCATCATTTGTTCTAACTCTTGGTTATGTTGTCGTAAAAGAATAAGTTGACGATAAAGACGAACACTAGCTACAGATAAAATAATAACAACAAAACTGAAAAGGATCAACAAAAGAATTACTGATTTATTGTTTTTTGTCTTTGTTCGACGACGCATATGTTTAATCTTTGAAAATCTTAAACAAAACATCAGTAGCTACCCTAACTTTACCATGTTGTGCCAAAGCTTTCTTACCTTTTTTTTGTTTTTCTAGAAGTTTCTTTTTACGCGTAACATCTCCACCATACAGAGGAGCAGTAACATCTTTACGACGAGCTTTAATTGTTTCCCGAGCAATAACTTTTCCTCCCACAGCTGCTTGTATAGCAACAGAAAATTGTTGAGCTGGTAAGTTATCTTTTAATCTACTAACTATTTTTCTACCTTCATATTCAGCTTCATCTTCTGCTACAATACGAGAAAATGCTTCTTCTTTTCTTTGAGCAATCAAAATATCTAATTTAACTAAACGAGCTGATTGATAACCAATAATTTTGTAATTTAAGGAAGCATAACCTTGAGTAGCACTCTTAAGACGATCATGAAAACCACTAATTAATTTTCTTAAGGGAGCTTGATAAACAGCAATCATTTTGTTTCCTAAATATCTAGTTTCTCCATGATTTCCACGCAAAGAACCTAAAACCTCCATAACTCCTCCCATATATTCAGGTGGGGAAACAACTTCAATCTCTACCCATGGTTCTCTTGTTTCTTTGTAGTTATCAGGCCAATCAGAAGCTGAACGAATAATAATCTCTTCTCCTTTAATTAAAGTAGCTTCATAGACAACGGAAGGAGAAGTAACAATTAAATCTAAATCAAACTCTCTTTTAAGTCTTTCTGATATAATTTCAGCGTGAAGAGATCCAAGGAAACCACAACGAAAGCCACGACCTAAAGCTTCTTTACTTTCTGGCTCATATAAAAGAGCAGGATCTGTTAATTGAATTTTAGATAAAGCATCTTTCAATACATCAAAGTCATCGGCATTTTGCGGATAAAAACTCATAAAAACAACTGGTGTTAATTCACGATATCCAGGTAATCCTGGTTGTTTTTCAGTAGAGATAGTATCTCCAACTCGTACTGCTCCTGCTTCTTTAATACCAGTAGCGATATAACCAATCTCTCCAGCTTTTAAATCAGGCTGAGAAACCATATCAGGCAAGAAATATCCAATATCTTTTACATCTCCCTTTCTTTCTGTCGCTGCCAGAATAAAAGATTGATTGTCTTTAATTTCTCCTTCCATTACTCTCACAAAAGCCACTACTCCCTTGAAAGAATCATATTTAGAATCAAATATTAAAGCTCGACAACCATTACCTTTTTTAATTTGAGGAGGAGGAACCTTTTCAACAACAGCATCTAAAACTGCTTCTACATTAGTTCCATTTTTAGCTGATATATATATAATTTCTTCGTCGCCAACCAAACGTTTCACTTCCTCAGTAACTTCTTCTATACGAGCTTCTGGTAAATCAATTTTATTGATAACCGGAATAATTTTTAAATGTCGAGCCAATTCTAAATTAGCTAAAGTCTGGGCTTGTATCCCTTTAACTGCATCAACTAAGAAAACTGCTCCCTCAACCGCCTCTAAAGAACGAGAAACTTCATAAGAGAAATCAACGTGACCAGGAGTATCAATCATGTTAAGAATATGGTTTTTGTATTTCAAACGAACCGGTCTCATTTTAATAGTAATTCCTCTTTCTCTCTCTAATTCCATTGAATCAAGGTACTGTGGTTGCATTTTATCAACTGCTACCGCTCCTGTTATTTCCAACATTCTATCAGCCAAGGTTGATTTACCATGGTCAATATGAGAGATTATAGAAAAATTACGAATTACTTCAGGCGTATACATATCTCTTGACATTTAAGCAGAATTGTTAATAAAAGGAAAGACATTAGTCCAGCTATTCCCGCTAAAAGTGTTTGAATAAGAAGACCTTTAAATGTATCAATAGCCATCGGAACACGTAGAATTGTTAAAACAACTAAACCAGCTATTAAAGAAGAAAAGATAATTTTAATTAAGGAATAAAAAATATGCAACCAATTTTCTTGACGTAGTTTTTTGAAAATAAAGATAAAAAGAAGAGAGGCATTCAAAAAAGAACCTGTTACTAAAGCTAAAGGTAAAGCCAATATCTCTATTCCTTTTAATTCATAAAGTTTCAACCATTTAATTAAAAAACTAGTGAAACCATTGTCTTGTTTCAATAAAAACAAAAATACAAAGGCCAACAATATACTCATAATAATGGAAAAAATACTAATGACAGTTGGAGTTTTAGTATTATGATAAGAAAAGAAAGATCTAGCCAAAAGAGGTATAATACTAGCAAAAAAGATACCTAAACAAAAAATACCTAAAGCCGCAGCTGTTAAACGAGTATCTTGCCAACTAAAAGAACCTGTTCCTAAAACTAAGCGCACTGCTTGAGCTCGTAACAGAAAAAGAAAAATACTAGCTGGAATAACTAAAAAAGATATTTCTCTCCAAGCACGACTAAAATGCTTGAAGAAATCTTTCTGATTATCTTCAGCCACTGATCGAGACATTGATGGAAAAGCAGCCACAGCAAAAGAAACTCCAATAATAGCTACTGGAAATCCCTGTAAATTATTAGCAAAAGTGAAAACCGTAATACTACCAATAGCTAAAGTAGAGGCAATAGCTGTCATTACTATCATATTAATTTGTGAAGATGCTTGTGCTAACATTCTAGGAGCCATTAAACGAAATATCTTCTTTAATCCCCTATCTTTCCAATCAATTAAAATTTGATAAGAAAAACCAGAAACAATCATTGGTGGAATATATATCAAAAGATGCAGTAAGGCACCCAATAAAACACCGTAAGCTAATCCATACAAACCAAAAATTGGTTCTAGAAAAATAATACCAAAAATAATTCCTAAATTATAAAGAATAGGTGCTAAAGCATAAGAAAAAAACTTCTGGAAATATTGCAAAACACCAGCTAAAATATTAGACAAACCAAAAAGGATAGGACTCAAAAGCATAATTCTAGTTAATTGAGCCGTTACCGCTAATTGACTAGCATTAAAACCAGGAGCCACAATTTTTACCAATGAAGGAACAAATAAAAAAAGAATAAAACAAATACCAGCTAAAAGAATAAAAAAGGAATTGAGTACATTATTAGTTAAATGCCAACCATTCTTTTCTCCACGACGCCAATGATCAGCAAAAACAGGTAAAAAAGCTGCTACTAGTCCTCCTGTAATTAATAGAGCATAAACAAAATCAGGCAAACGAAAAGCTGCAAAATATATATCTAATTCTTCTCCAGCTCCAAAACGACCTGCCATTAAACGATCACGGAATAATCCCAGAAAAGCACTAACAACCGAAGAAAGCCCTAACAAGAGAGCAGACCAAGTAATACTTCGACTCTGGGAATTAAGTATCTTAAACATTCTATCTCTTTTTTAGCACATTTTTAACAAAAAGAAAAACAGCCCTTAGAATAGGCTGATTTTCTTGAAACTATTCTTCAATAAGATCATCAGGAGATTCTGGTAACTCATCAAGCCCTGGAAGATAATCAACACGAACTTCAGTAGCAGTCATTTGCCAGTTCTGACGAGCATCATCATCTGATTCAACTTGAACACGAGTTCCAACTGCTAAATCAGATAAAGATAGTTCTTCTCGAGTAGCTTCTTGCATTTCTTCTAAAGAGAGATCC
The DNA here is from genome assembly GCA_964473685.1 of uncultured Candidatus Saccharibacteria bacterium. GTDB lineage: Bacteria > Patescibacteriota > Minisyncoccia > Minisyncoccales > CAYYPY01 > CAYYPY01. Next base: position 320 of record CAYYPY010000012.1, on the reverse strand, counting down.
ATTTCTTCTTCTGTAGGCATACGGTCTTGATAGATAGTTGTGTCTGGACCAATAAGAACTTTTATCTCTTTCATCTCGCTATGAGAACCATCCTCTTGAGGGAAACGCTTGGTCTGAACCATATCAGAGATATAGAAACCATCTGATTCTACTTTAGTGATATCTCCTCTAATTTCTGTAATAGCAGTTAGTTCAGGAAAATGAGTATCCAATACCCAACTTACATCCTCACCACCTGTTTTTACTTCTTGGCTACTTTGTCCTAAAACAAAACCTAAGCCAAAAGATATCAAAACTAAGAGAACAATAAGAATTATGTT
>CAYYPY010000011.1:0-3023 GCA_964473685.1 uncultured Candidatus Saccharibacteria bacterium | reverse complement strand
TGAATTTGTTCTCTGGCAAGAGGAAGGTATTTGTGTTTACGATACTGAGGAGTACAATAATATATCATATTAAAATTAAAACAAAAAACTTGATTTTAGTGGAGATTAGTTTAGATTACGTGGATGATATTTTTCATGAGTTTACTGAAGAGATTACCACCTATATGAATCCTGCTCCACCCAAGAAGATTGAAGACACTATTTCTTTTATCAACAAATCAATCCAAGAGAGAGAACAATCAAAGCTATATCAGATGGTAATTCTTTTAAAAGAATCTAAAGAATTTTTGGGTTGTTGTGGAATCGAAGAAATAGACACTACTACTCCTGAGCTTGGTGTCTGGATCAAGAAATCAGCTCATGGCCATGGTTATGGATTAGAAACTATTAAAGCTTTAAAAGAATGGGCTGAACACAACTTAAGTTATGATTATCTAAAATATCTTGTTATACCCGAGAATTATCCTAGCCGAAGAATACCAGAATTACTGGGTGGTCAGGTAGGCAACGAATACGACAAAATTAACCTAAAAGGACAGAAAGTCCATTTATTAGAGTATAGAATTAAACCTCAATAATCTGTTCTCTTTTTGGTCCATTAGTTAGATGACTAACAGGAACACCTACTTCTTTCTCAACGAAACGAACAAAATCTTGAGCTGTTTTTGGCATTTCATTGAAACAACGAGCTTTTCTAATTTCTGTTCTGTCCCAAGTCGGTAATTCAATATAGATAGGAGTAACTTTATTCAAGAATTCTTGGTCAGGTCGATAGTCAACTTTTTTACCATCTATTCTATACTCCACACATATCTTAACTGGCATATCAGGAAAAACACTATCCATATGAGTCATAGCTAAACGATTGATATCTCCATTTTTGACATAAAAGCGAAGAGCCACTAAATCTTTGTAAGCAATATCTCGAGGACGACCAGTAGTAGCTCCATATTCATGACCGTATTCACGGAAAAGGGTAGCTTCTTTTTCAGGCATCATAGTAGGCAGTTGGCGTGAGCCAACACTACTAGCATAAGTAGCTTTATCTACTCCTATTTTCCATTCTATTTCTTGAGGATCAACAATTCCATAAGTGGAAGCACGGAAACCATCAAAACAAACATTAGATGTAGTAACATCAGGATAAACACCCCAACGCATATCTAAGCCAACTCCTTGGGCTTTTTCAAAAACAAAAGTTATTGATTCATCTTCCCAATTCTTCTTTAGTAAGTCATAGATATCATCAACATATGGTTTTAAGAATTCAGCTTGTTCAAATAAATTATTTAAGAATTCTTTTTCTGATCCAACAATAAATTTTTGCTTTAGATCAGAAAAACAAACTTCGGCCTTGGATAAGTCAGATCCTAATCCTTTAATAATATCTTGGTATAATCGATAATGTTCTTTGATTTTATTTTCATTCCAGTTAGTTAAATCTTTAACAGTTAAAGGAAAACGATTTAGTTGGTCGATATAAGCTGGACCTATTCCTCGGCCAGTTGAACCCTGACATCCATTCTTTCTGTTTTTTAAAACCTGTTCATATGCACGGTGAGTGTCTAAACACAGTAAAGTGTTTTCATCAATTTTGATGTCAGCAATTTCTTCATTAAAAAAAGATCTAGCTTCTTTTATTTCATAAGCTAGTTCTTTGGGATGAATAACCATATTTTTGCCTAGAATAACAGTACTGCCAACTTTTGATATTCCTGAAGGAAGATGGTGTAGTTTAATTTCTTGGCCGTCATTTAATTGAATTGTATGGCCAGCGTTAGCCCCTCCGTTGTCACGAAAGAATATTTTAGCATCAGTAACTTGGTCAACTATTTTACCCTTACCTTCGTCGCCCCAGTTGGCGCCACAGAAGGCCCGAGAGTTTTTGCGTATTTTTTTCATATATCTTTAGATTAAGTTATCTGTTTATAACTGTCAATTGAAATCTTGTTGTAAAGTTACAAATATGATATACAATAATATATGCCAATAATCTGGATAATAATTTTTATTGTTTCACTTTTTGTTCTAGTTAAGAGTGCTGATTATATGATTGCTTCAGCAGAAAAGATTGGTTTAGCTTTCGGTCTTTCTCCTTTTGTTGTCGGTATTACTATTGTTGGTTTAGGAACATCATTTCCGGAATTGATTGCTGCTTTTGTCGCTGTTTTTAATAATGTTCCTGAAGTAGTGGTCGCTAACGTAGTTGGTTCCAATATCGCTAATATTCTATTAGTAGTTGGTATATCAGCTGTGGTAGCTAAGAAACTAGTAGTAACTAAAAGTTTAATTGATTTAGATTTACCTCTTCTGTCTATCGGAACAGTTTTACTTTTAGGAATAGTTTGGGATCAGCAAATCACTTTTGGTGAATCTATTTTAATGATTCTTACTTACGCTGTTTATCTTATCTATACAGTTAGTCATAAAGATGTGGTTGACTCTCCAGAAGTGCCTGAAATTATGCCTACTCGTCAAGAAAGAAGAAGAAAGATTGTTCAAGAAGAGCCAGCTTGTTTTGACCGTCCCAAGTTAGTGATTATGGATTTTATTATTCTTATCTCTAGTATGGCTGGTTTACTTTTAGGGGCTAACTATTTGATAAAAGCTTTAGTTAAAATATCAGCCTATTTCGATATTGGTGTAGGTTTGATTACTGTTACAGCGGTGGCTATCGGAACATCTTTACCAGAGTTAATAGTTTCAGTGAAAGCTGCTTTACAACGTAAATCAGAATTAGCTTTAGGAAACATCTTTGGTTCCAATATTTTTAACTCCTTAGTAGTTATTGGTTTACCAGGATTATTTAGTAACTTAATAGTAGAAGAACAGATTTTCTCAATTGGTATACCTACCCTAGCTTTTGCTACTCTTCTTTTTGTTATTTCTGGTATTTCTCGTCGGGTCTATATCTGGGAGGGAGCTTTCTATCTTTCTATCTACGTTCTCTTTACAGCTAAATTATTTAGTTGGTTCTAGTAATTTTTCTAGACATTTCTAGGAAAATAGAGTAGGGTATCAAA
>CAYYPY010000010.1:0-7665 GCA_964473685.1 uncultured Candidatus Saccharibacteria bacterium | reverse complement strand
GATCAGCCGCCAAAGGTGGTCGTATTGTTATCGCGGACAAATACGACTGGATGAATGTCCTAGAATGGCTAAAAAATGAATCACCTGATAATGAGAACTTTAGGAAGAAGTTAGCAGCTAAGGCTGAAGCTATAGTAGCTGATTACTGCTTATCTTCAGCTCGTTATCATGGGGAGTTTGATGGGTTTGTAGGAAATAGAGTGCAAACTTGTAAGTATGGGGAGAATGCTTGGCAAACGCCAGCATATCTCTATTCTACAGATGGTTTTAACGATCCTCTCTCTTTAAGTAACTTTATAGTTGTTGAAGGGAGTGCGCCCAGTTACAATAACTGGGTTGATATTGACCGTCTATTACAAACAGTAACCCATATTTCCGAAGGTTATCGGAAAAATGTGGGTCATGCTCCTCAAGTTGCTGTTGGTGTGAAACATGGTAATCCATGTGGAGCAGCAATTGGCAAAGATTGCTTAACCAAAGCAATCGCCGGGGATCCTTTATCTATTTTTGGAGGATTAGTTTTAACTAATTTTCCAATTAAGGACAAAGAAATTTTCCCTTTAGAAGGTAAATTGTTAGATGGCATCATAGCTCCATGCTTCAGCTATGAAGCCATTGATCGTTTAAAGAGAAAAAATGGCAAGTGTCGGTTGATTACTAATTTGGCGCTTGATAATCTGACTATCGATAAATCAAAAAGATTTCGTTATGTCAGAGGAGGGTTTCTGGTTCAGCCAAATTATGACTATGTTTTTGATTTTAAAGACGTAGTTTCATATGGTAGAATCCCAGAAACCCAAAAGTCTAGCCTGATTCTGGCTTGGGCTGTGGGATCCACATCCAACAGTAATACCATCACGATTGTTAAAGACAATCAGTTAATTGGTAATGGTGTTGGACAACAGGATCGTGTCGGAGCGGCAAAGCTTGCTATTGAGCGAGCTAAGCGTTCTCTTCATGATCTGGAAGGATCGGTCGCTTACAGCGATTCTTTCTTTCCTTTCCCTGATGCAGTGGAACTTTTGATAGGCGCTGGTGTGTCTGCTATTTTGACACACAGCGGTTCTATACATGACAAAGATATTATTGATACTTGTCATAAAAGAGTTCCTCTGTTGATGATGCCCGTTAAAACGGGCAGGGGATTTTTTGGACATTGATCATTAATATAGGGGGGTGTTTATATAATATAAATACCCCCCATTTTTTATGGTTGTATTTTTTATTATAATTGCTATAATAAAAACATGAAAGATAAAATTATATTAACCGCTGTTCTAGTTTTAACTACAATAATATGTTTTAGCCATCAAACAGTTTTGGCGGCTACTCCTATATCAACTTGTCAAGAATTGCAAGAGATGACACCCCTAACAGATGATTTTTATCTTACGCAAGATATTAATTGTTCTGCCACATCTCAAGTTGCTTGGGGTGATGCGGACGGAAAGGGTTGGATTCCACTATCTTCTTTTTCAGGAAACCTTGATGGTGGAGATTTCTCTATTACTAATTTATATATTGATAGGCCATCAACTGATAATGTTGGCCTTTTCTCTTCCATAGATGGAGGCCATGTTTTTGATTTATCTTTAACTAATGTTGATATAACTGGTGATGATTATGTCGGCGGTTTGGTTGGAACTGTCAGTTCTGGCGGAGCGGACATTGAAAATGTAACAGTTGGAGGAGTAATAAATGGTAATGATTATGTTGGGGGACAGATCGGACAAGGAGTTAGTATGACGGTTAATACAGTTGAATTTAATGGAACGGTTGATGCTTCTGATTATGTTGGTGGTTTAGTTGGTCATGTTACTACTTCTAATCCAGCTTCAACTTTTGTTGATGCTGAAACTTCAGGAACAGTCACAGCTTCTGATTATGTTGGCGGGCTGATTGGTCTAGATAACGGCTCCTCTTATACTAATTGTAGCTCTTCTTCTGATGTTACGGGTGTTTATGGTGATGTTGGTGGATTAATTGGACAAGCAGCTAGTACAGGAACAATTACTAGTTGTAGTGCTTCAGGTGATGTTGAAGATGGTGGTTCAATTGGTGGATTAATTGGTTATCAAGATAGCGAAGTTGCAGTTAGTAAATCTTATGCTACTGGTAATGTTAGTAATGGGAAGGATAACACTGGTGGTTTAGTTGGTGAAAATCATTCTGAAATATCTGATTCTTGGGCTACTGGTGTAATTTCTAGTACTGATGATAATGTTGGTGGTTTGGTTGGTAGTCATTATGGAACAATTGCAAGATCATATTCAACGGAGGGGAATATTACTAGTAGTGGCGATAATATTGGTGGTTTAGTTGGTTTGAATGATGGAACAATTACAAGATCATATTCCACTAAAAATGTAACAGGTGGTAATTGTGTTGGTGGATTGATCGGTATTCTTGCTTCTGGAAGTGTTTCTGATTGTTATGCTGTTAATAATGTCGTTATTAATGTTGGTGGTATAGGGGGTGGTTTTGTTGGCATACTTTCTTCTGGAAGTATTTCTGACTCTTATTGGGATGTAACGATTAGCGGAATAGGGTCTTCTGGTGAAAATAACCTAGGTGCTACAGGAAAAACAACTACTGAAATGCAAACTTTAGCTACTTTTTCTTCTTGGGATATATCTGACGAAGGTTCAGATTATGACTCACCATCAGCTTGGTATTTTGGAGACAGTTATCCAGAACTTCAATATGCTCCAAATGTAACAACCAGTTCGTCTAATCCTGGTCGTATATCAGCAGTACTCAGTGGTAATTTACAATATTATTATGGTGTTGATACTTCTTTTCGTTATCGCAGAAAAGGAACTTCTACTTGGGTTACCACCACACCTGTTGAGGCTGATGAAATAGGATCTTTTGATTCTAGTATATCAGGATTAAATACTAGTACTGATTATGAATTTCAAGCAATAGTTACTTATGATGGAGTATCTAAGTATGGAAGCACCGTAGAGTTTAAAACTAATCCTGGTTCAATTAGATATAATTACCAAATAGATATAGATTCTTCTGAGGGAGGTTCTGCTAGTGGTAGTGTTTCCACTTTAGATGGATCAAAATTAACTATTTCGGCTCATCCTAATTCAGGATATATCTTTTCTCATTGGGAAGAAAATGGAGTTATTGTTAGCACAAATCAGTATTATTCTTTTTCAGCTAGTGAGAATAGAAGTTTAAAAGCAGTTTTTCAATCAACAGAAGGAGATGAATTAAAAGAGAGCTTAATGACACAAATTCAATCTTTACAAATACAACTCATTCAACTTCTTAATTTATTAGTAGAAAGACTCCAATCTCAACTATAGTTATAAAAAATATAATTGGCGGGAAGTTCCCGCCTTTTTTATTTGCCAAATTAAGGAATATAATGCATAATCAACAAGGACCAATAAAGGTCGTCACAAAAATAAACAAAAATGAGTTTTAACAGAGATAATAGAGACAATAGAAGACCAGCTAGCATGCATCAAGTTACTTGTAGTGAATGTGGTAAAAGATGTGAAGTTCCCTTTAAACCAACAGGCCAAAAACCTGTTTATTGCAGTAATTGTTTTGAGAAACATCGTGATGATGATAGTGGCCGTGGAAATAGATTTCCTAGAAGAACTGAAAGTAGTGGTAACAAAGAACAGTTAGATAAGATAATCTTGAAGTTAGATGAGATTATTAATTTAATGGTTACACAAAAGGAAGAAGCAGTGAAACCTAAAAGAAAAGCACCTAGCCTAAAAGAGGTCGTTAAAAAGGTCACTAAAAAGAAAAAATAGTTGACTAATTTCCTTTAACGTGCCAAACTACGTTAGCTGTCTGATAAGAGCCAAGTCGAGTTTATCTAGAAAGCTATTAACTATTAATTAATTAAACAATATCATGGAAGGCATAATTAAAAACCTTACTGATAAAGGATTCGGATTTATCACCGTTGAAGGTGAAGAAAAAGATCTATTCTTTCATCAGAATGAACTTCAGGGTGTAACCTTTGAAGAACTAAGAGAAGGCGATAAGTTATCTTTTGAGAAAGCAGATTCTCCTAAAGGACCTAACGCTGTTAACGTAACTCGCGTATAAAAGAGTATGAACAAGCCCCTACGGGGGCTTGTTTTTGTTTCAAAATATGATAAAAAGAGTTTATGAATAAAATAATATTAATAGTCGCTTTAATAATTTTAGCAGGAGTGTTTTTCTTTATCATTCCTAAACAAGACAATAATACTGAACAAACCAATATGAATTATTTAATAACCTTACATACTAATAAGGGAGATATTCAATTCAAGACTTTTATTGATGACGCTCCTAACACAGTGAATAACTTTGTTAAATTAGCTGAAGAACAATTTTATGATGGGATTATCTTCCATCGAGTAATAGATGGGTTTATGATCCAAGGTGGAGATCCTACAGGAACTGGTATGGGCGGTCCTGGTTACACCTTTGCTGATGAGATAGATCCTTCTTCTGAACTTTATCAAAAAGGATATGTTAAAGGGGTAGTGGCTATGGCTAATGCTGGGCCTAATACTAATGGTAGTCAGTTTTTTATCATGGTTGCTGATAAATCTCTTTCACCAGATTATACTATCTTTGGAGAAGTGGTTGCCGGTCAAGAAGTAGCTGATGCTATTTCTCAAGTAGAAACAGTTAATGATAAACCATTAGAAGATGTGGTTATAGAAAAAGTCAGTGTTGAAAAACAATGAAACCTTGTTGGATTGTTGTAATTCTGTTAATTGGAGTAGGTGTTTTTCTGGGTTTTAATTTTGAAAAAGAAGTTTATTACCAAACACCACCAGAAACAGTATTTATTTATGGACAAGAAATTAATGAGTATGGTTTTGATGATTATATCAAAGAAAGAGTTAGCAAAGAGAAAAAGAATTTAATTGACACTAATCGTGATTTTATTTATTTAGATTTACAAAAGATGGAGCTATCTCTTTACGAACAAGGAATAGAGATAGAATCTTTGGAAATTAAAAGTAAAGGAAAAGGTTTTTGGCAAACACCGCCAGGAACTTATTTTGTAGGGGACAAGGTGGCTAATCATTTTTCTTCTATTTCTGGTGTTTGGTCTCCTTATGCCATTCAATTTTATGGTAACTTTTTTATCCATGGTTGGCCCTATACCACTAGTGGACATCCTCTTCCTCCAGGACCATCAGGTGGTTGTTTAAGATTAGCTACTCCGGATTCGTTGATAGTATATAATTTTGTGGAAAGAGGTATGCCTGTTTTAGTTTTTGATGAAGTAGAAAAAGTTGATTGGCCAGCTATTGAAATTACAGAAACCTTAGATGTTGAAGCTGATGCCTTGTTAGTAGCTGACTTAAATACTGGCGAGTTGTTGGCTGTTAAAAATATTGATTCAGAAATTACAGCTGGTCCTGTTAATAGATTGATATTTTCTCTTTCATCTAGTGAGATGGTTAGTATGTCTAGAACATTAGTAGCTCGTAGTTGGATGTTAGATAATTTCAATGAAGGAGTTATTGTGCCTAATCATAGTTATAGTGCAGAAACATTAATTAATTTAATGTTGAATTCATCATCACAAGAAGCTATTTCTGTACTTAGTCGTTTCTTTACAGATGAAGCTTTTTTATCAGCTATGAGAGTTAAAACTAGATCTTTAGGGATGAAGAATACTGATTTAGTGGATATTACTGGTGTGGGTGATAGCGTTACTACTTTAAGAGATATAGCTAAAATGATGCGTTATATCAATGATTATCGTAGTTTTCTTTTTGATATAGCTGATGATATTCAGGAAGATGGATTAAGGATAAAAATTATTAGAGGAGATAGGACCTTTCTTATAGCTTCTATTAACGCTCAAGATTTTGAAAAGATTACTAATTGGTTAACAAAACAAATATGAAAAAGATTTTAATAATAGTTTTTGTTTTAGTAGTATTGTTTTTCATTCAGACTAGACCAGTTAAAATAAATAGCTTTGAAGAATGTGCTCAAAGATACCCAGTTATGGAGAGTTATCCTGAACAGTGCCGTACACCATCAGGTGATCTTTTTGTGCGTGATATTGGCAATGAATTAGAAAAAACAGATTTAATAATTGTTGATTATCCTCGGCCTGGTCAAAAAATTACTAGTCCTTTAATTATCTCAGGACAAGCTCGTGGTTACTGGTTTTTTGAGGGTGATTTTCCAGTAGAGTTACGGGTTGAAGATGAAGTGATTGCTGTCGGGATAGCTGAAACCAGTGAGGAGTGGATGACAGAAGATTTTATTGATTTTTCAGCCGAATTAGTTTTTGAAACTGAAGCTAAAAAAGGAGATTTATTTTTACTTAAAGACAATCCTTCGGGGCAGGATTATGATTATTTAAGAATACCCGTTGTTTTCAATGAAAATTAGAGTTATAACCAACGCTAAAAAAACATCAGTAGAACAAAGAGGTGATTGTTTTGTAGTTCGTGTGACAGCACCTCCGGTTGATAACAAAGCCAATAAGATGGTTTTAAAAGTTCTTTCCAAGTTTCTTGGTAAGAAAAATTTAGTTATTATCAAAGGAGAAAAGAGTAGGGATAAGATAGTGGTTGCCAAAGAGTAATATTTGTGGTATGGTAGGTTTATGAATAAAATTATTCATGAGCTGAAACAACATATCCCTTTTACTGCTCTAGGAGCTTTATTGGGTGTTTTAACTATATTTTTACTTGCTGGTTTGAGTCAAGAAGTCAATGAATTAGTGTTTCATATTTTTCATCCAGCTCATATCTTAGTGAGTACTTTTGTGACAGCAGCTATTTTCCAGCGCTATAATAAAAACATTTATTTAGCTGTGTTAGTTGGTATTATTGTTTCAATTCTTTTCTGTACTCTTAGTGATGCAGTTTTACCTTTCTTGGGTTCTAAAATGATTGGTTCTGATATTTATTTTCATGTTGATTTAATTGAACACCCACTAATTGTTTTAATACCAGCAGTTGTTGGATCATTGTTGGGATCTTTATTGCTATATACTAAAATTCCTCATCTTTTTCATGTTTTTTTTAGTACAGCTGCTTCCTTGTTTTATTTATTAGCTTATACTGTTGTGCCGGGCATTGTCTTCGCCCCCGCTATATTCATTATATTATTTTTCTCTGTTTGGCTACCTTGTTGCCTCGGAGATATCGTTTTACCAATATGGATAGGGAAAAAGTAAAAACATTCATACCTTTATTTGTTATCTTTATAGTCCTACTTATTGCTTTTTGGGCTTTCTTTCGTTCAGACAAAGTGGTTGTTGTAGAAGAAGATGTTATTGAAGAAGAACATATTGTAGAGGAAGATATTGTGGAAGAGGAGGTTATTGAAGAAGAGGTTGTTATAACTCCAGCTACGACTATTAACCGCTATGGATTTAGTGTCTTGCGTCCAGCTAATTGGTACGAGGGCAATAATCGTCCAGGATCAGTGTTAACTGTTTATCGTAATGATGGTTCTGCTTATTACGCTGTTATGCTTGATAAAAGAAACAATCTTTCTTTAGACCAGTATCGCCAAAAGTTTTTAACTCAAGCTCCAGGTTTAGTTCCAGGTTTACAATTATCTTATATCACCGGATCAAGTTATATCCTTCAGGGAGGAGGTAGTAATTATGTGACAGCTATTGCTTTTCTTCCAACAGCTGATGATCGTGTCTGG
>CAYYPY010000009.1:0-6203 GCA_964473685.1 uncultured Candidatus Saccharibacteria bacterium | reverse complement strand
ATTATAATCCTATTATTCCTAAATGCGGAAGACAAGGTGAAGAATGTTGTCCAACACCTGATAAATGTAAAGAGGGACTAAAATGTGAATTTGATAATCTAACAATAACTTCTGAATGTGTTCCTGATCCTAATTATACCGCTCCTGTCGCAGGAACAGGATTAATTCATTGTGGAGGAAAGGGACAACCATCTTGTACTTTTTGTGATTTTTTTGTCATGTTCAATAATATTGTTCTTTTTTTCTTAACTAAGATTATCCCTCCTGTTGCTGTTCTAATGGTTCTTATCGCTGGTGGAATGTTTCTTTTAGGTGGAGGTAGTCCTAACTTAGTAAATCAAGGAAAAAAAGTGTTGACTAGTGTTGTTATTGGTTTGGTATTAGTATATGGAGCTTGGGTAATAACTAACACTATTTTAATGGGTATTGGTGTCAGTACATGGACTGGATTAGAAAATGGATGGTTTGAGATTCAGTGTGGTGATTAGTTGATAAACCTTGCTTTTTTCTTTCTCTCATTGTATACATGTGAATGAAAGAAGATGCCTCCATAACTCAATTGGTAGAGTAACGGCCTCTTAAGCCGTGAGTTGTAGGTTCGAGTCCTACTGGAGGCACAAAAAAACAGGCCTAATGGCCTGTTTTAATTATTTCAATGGTTTCAATATCATTCGATGTTCTAACGGATCAAAAGATGTTATCTGAAAATCATAATCTTTGTTTAAAACAAGATCATCTTTCATTTTTTCACTGCTACCAAATTCAGATACATGACAAAGCCCTTGAGCTTTAGAACCTTCTATTTGTACAAAAACACCAAAAGGATTAATTTTAACTACTTTACCAGTAACCTTATCACCTTCTTGGCAATCCAAGACTTTCCAAGGATCATCTTCCATAGCTTTTAATGATAAGAAAATCTTTCCTTCACTGATATCAATAATCTTTACTTTGATCTTGTCTCCTACAGTAACTTTTTCACTAGGACTTTCTATAATCTGCCAATCCATTTCAGAGATATGGATTAATCCTTCTAAACCTTCTCCAAAACGAATGAAAGCACCAAAATCAACAATACCTGTAATCTCTCCTTCAACTATATCGCCAATATTGTATTTTTTAAGATCTTCACCTTTGGTTTCAGCTAAACGCTGAGAAAGGATAAGTTTCTCATTCTTTTTAGAAACATCAAAAACTCTAACTTCCATTTCTTGTCCAACAAATTCTTGTAATTCTTTGAGAATCTTACCAGTATCACCTCCTCCGGTTTGAGGATAATTCTTTTGGGATAGTTGGGAAACTGGAATAAAGGCTGGTACACCATCAACTTTAGTTAATAGGCCTCCTTTATTAGCCCCAATAATTTTAACCGTAATATTGTCGCCTGTTGTTTTCTTCTTACGGAAAGAATCCCAAGCACGATCACGACCAGCTTGGCCAATAGACAGTTCAACATAACCATCATCGTTTTCTAGTTCAACTACCTTGGCAACAACGCTATCACCGATAGTCAACTTCTTTAGCTGTTCTTTATCATTAAAGAATTCTTTGCCAAAGATAATACCTGAGCCATAAAAACCCAAGTCAATGTAGACGGCAGAACGACCGTGGCCGATAATCTTGCCCTCTACTGTCTCGCCCACCTTTAAGGGCTTCAATAGATTATTCTTTTCTAATATCTCTTTCATGGACTTTAACTTACAACAATTATTGAATTTTTGCAACATTCATGTTAGAATTCAGCCATATGCAGATAACTTCAAAACAAGGAACTCATTGCGAGATAACTGTTCAATCACCAGAAACAGCTACCGTAGCCATTGATCCTAACAAGAAAACAAAAGCTGATATTATTATATCTTTCTCTAATTCTATTGAAGGAGATGGTTTTATTATCAACAGCCCTGGTGAATATGAAATAAAAAGTGTTTATATCACTAGACCTAATGGAAATATTATTAATATTATTGGTGAAGAAATACGTCTTTGCTATGTCTTTAATCATGACTTGGAAGACAAAGATATTGAAGCCGCTGGTAATGTTGATATTTTAATTGTTCCTATTCAAGATAATGTTGATAAGGCAATCCAGATAGTTAAAAATATTGAACCACGTTTGGTTATTCCAATTGATTTTAAAACAATAGACCCTTTCTTGAAAGGTATTGGAATCAAAGAAACAGAAAAAGTAAATAAATTAACTATTAAATCAAAAAATCTTCCTGAAGAAGAAATTAAAGTCGTTCTTTTAACTTCATGAAAAAAGAAACTGTAGTCTGGATAATAGCCATAACAATCGGACTAGGATTTTTAATCTGGCGAATAACTATCTGGCGACAACAAGTAGTAGAAAAGCCCTTCTGGGTTGATGAAATACAATACTTAGATTTTAACACTAACAAAAATTATGAATGATGAAATAGGATATATTAAACCACGTGAAATAGTAGATGAAATGGAAGCAAGTTATATCGACTATGCTATGTCGGTAATTGTTTCTCGTGCTCTACCAGATGTACGTGACGGATTAAAACCAGTACAACGTCGTATTCTTTATGCCATGCATGGCCTTGGTTTAAGTAGCGGTTCAAAATTCCGTAAGTCAGCTGCCGTAACTGGTGAAGTTCTTGGTAAATACCATCCTCACGGAGATGCTTCTGTATATGCTGCTCTAGTCCGCATGGCTCAAGATTTCTCTTTACGTTACCCATTAGTGACTGGCCAAGGAAACTTTGGTTCTATTGATGGTGATCCTCCTGCTGCTCAACGTTATACTGAATGTAAACTATCTAAAATTGGAGATGTAATGCTTCAAGATATAACTAAAAATACTGTTGATTATGCTGATAACTACGATTCTACTCGTCGTGAACCAACTGTACTACCAGCTCCAGTTCCCCAACTTCTCTTAAATGGATCATTAGGTATCGCTATTGGTATGGCTACTAGTATTCCTTCTCATAATTTAGGAGAAGTAGTTGATGCTTTAATCCATTTAATCAATAATCCAAAAGCTACTACTGAAGATTTGTTTGCTTTTGTCCAAGGACCAGACTTTCCAACCGGAGGAGAGATTTTTGATCGTGAAGAAATTATTAATACTTATTCTCAAGGAAGAGGTCCTATTGTTATGCGTGGTGTAGCTGAAATACAAGAAAAAGTTATTGTTGTTACTGAAATTCCTTATGCTGTCAACAAATCAACTTTGATGGAACAGCTAGCCAAGCTAGTGCAAGATAAAAAGATTGATGGTGTTCGCGATATTCGTGATGAATCTGATAGAGATGGTTTACGTATTGTTATTGAACTAAGAAACGATGCCTATCCTCAAAAAATACTGAACAGATTATTTAAGTTCACTGATCTACAAAAAACATTTCACTTAAACATGCTGGCTTTAGTGGATGGATTGCAACCTAAAACATTAAGCTTAGCTGATGTGCTCTCTCACTATATCCATCATCGTCAACAAGTTTTTACTCGTAGAACACAGTATGATTTAGATAAAGCACAAGAAAGAATACATATATTAGAAGGTTTAGACAAAGCTTTAACTGATATTGATAAATGTATTAAAGTTATCCGTGCTTCTAAAACTAAAGAAGATGCTAAAGATAACTTAAAGAAAACATTTAAGTTGTCTGATATCCAAGCTTTAGCTATTTTGGAGATCAAGCTACAACAACTAGCTAAGATGGAGCGTGATAAAATTGCTGACGAGCTACTTCAAAAAGCCAAAGAGATCAAAGAATATGAAGCTTTGTTGAAGAGTCCAAAAAAGATTCTCAAGAATATAGAAAAAGAACTTTTGTCAGTTAAGAAGGAATATGGTGATGAAAGAAAAACTAAAGTTATCACTAACAAGATAGGTGATATATCAGAAGAAGATTTAATTCCTTTAGAAGACACTATCATCACCTTAACTCAAGGAGGTTATGTCAAAAGAATTAACCCTTCTACTTACAAAATCCAAAAAAGAGGAGGTAAAGGTATGCTAGGAATGAAAACTCTACAAGAAGATATTGTAGAACACCTAGTAGAAGCGAAAACACATGATTCTTTGCTTTTCTTCACTGATTCAGGAAAAGTATTCCGTGTTAAGGCTTATGAAATACCTGAAGGAACAAGAGTAGCTAGAGGACGAGGGATATTAAACTTCTTAGAGATATCTCCTCAAGAAAAGGTTCTTTCTATTATTCCTCTCTGTAAAGATGATGAAGCTCGTTATTTGGTTATGGCTACTGAAAAAGGAATTGTTAAAAAAACATCTATTGATGAATTCCGTAACATTCGCTGTTCTGGTCTTATAGCCATTAATCTTAAAAAAGGAGACTTATTAAAGAAAGTCTGTAAGAGTAAAGGCGAAGACGAAATTATACTAGTAAGCCAAAAAGGGCAATCTATTCACTTCAAAGAAAGTGATGTTCGTGAGATGGGACGACCAGCAGCTGGAGTAATGGGTATATCATTAAAGAAAGGAGATAAAGTAAGTGGTATGGAAATTATATCTGGTCCTGGATCTCTTCTGGTTATCACCGAGCATGGTTATGGTAAAAAAACAGACTTAAAAGAATACCGACTTCAAAAAAGAGGCGGAACTGGTATTAAGACATTAAACTTAACATCTAAGGTTGGTGATTTAGTGGCTATTCGTGTTTTGCCTAATGAAGACAAAGATTTATTAATTATCTCTCGTCAAGCTCAAGTAATACGAACTCAAACCAAAGCTATTCCTAGTCTTTCACGAGCTACTCAGGGAGTAAGATTAATTAGATTAGATGACAAAGACAGTGTAGCTTCAGCTATCTGCCTATGATTAACCATCAAAAAGTATTGAAGAAGATAAGAATCAAGAAAGATATTGTTGTGGCTGACTTTGGTTGTGGTCCAGGCAGTTGGTCTGTGACTTTAGCTCCTTTTGCTAAACGTGTTTATGCTATAGACATAAAAGACTCAGCTCTTTCTGTTTTAACTTCACATCGGATAGAAAATATTATTGCTATAAAAGAAAATTTAGAGAAAAACATTTCTTTAGAAGACAATTCTATTGATTTAGTGATAATTTCAAATCTTCTTTTCCAAGTTAATAAGCCAAAAAGAATAATGAAAGAAGCAGAAAGAGTTTTAAAGCCTAAAGGAAAAGCTCTTGTCATTGAATGGAAACCTACTGCTGTTTTTGGCCCCAAAGGACCTCGTTTAAGTTCAAAGGATATCCTGGAATTAAATACAAATCTTGTTGAAAAGAAGTGTTTTTCAGCAGGAGAATTCCATTATGCACTACTTGTGGGTAAAAAATAATTGCCTTTTAAAATAAAATAAGTATAATAAAGATATGATAAATTTAATAGATATTGTCGCTGCTAAGTCAGAAACTATTACTTTAACTAATCCTCTGAAATGGGATAATGTTACCGACCTTATTGAAAACATAACTAATTTCCTGACTCAAATATCTCTTATCATAGTTCCAGCTATGGTTATTGTTTCAGCTTTTATTTTCTTGACTTCAGCTGGTGATCCAAAGAAAATAGCTACTGGAAAAGCTGTTTTGTTATGGACAGTTATCGGAACAGCCATTGTATTGATCTCCGGAGGTATAATTTCTATTGTAAAGAATGTTATAGGGGTAGAAGAAGATACTACACAAATAATAGAATATTACTCAGAAAACAATAATCCTTTGAAGGAAACAATAAATATTGTATAATACAAAAGGTCGAATAATTAAATAAATAAATATGAAAAAAATAATTATAACACTTCTACTTGGTTTATTAGCTTTCACCCCTGCTTTAACTCTTGCAGGACCAGAAGAAAAAGAAATAATTGAGATAGACTTACAATCATTCGCTTCAAACATAACAGATACAGTTGTAAGCATCTTTTTTATCGTAGCTGTTCTTGGTATGATTGCTGCTGCCTTCATGTTCTTGACTGCTGGAGGAGATTCTGAAAAAACAAAAAAAGCAAAAAGTATGCTAGTAAGTGCAATTATTGCTATTACTATTGGAGTTTTGGCTTATTCAGTGAAACCAACAATAAAGAATTTTCTTAAAAACCAAGGATCAAGTACAAGTATTCAAACAGAATTGGTTGTATAAAACTATCTTTTAAAACAGCTACCTGAATTAATGTAGCTGTTTCAGCCGAGGTGGCGGAACTGGCAGACGCGGTAGGCTTAGGACCTATTGTCTTCACAGACT
>CAYYPY010000008.1:0-1544 GCA_964473685.1 uncultured Candidatus Saccharibacteria bacterium | reverse complement strand
TTCAACTACATTAGAAACCTCCAAGACGATAACGGACAATTCCTCTTTAAGAATCTTAAAGAAGGAGGAGAAATGATGCTCCACGGTAAACCAATCGTTCTTTCAGATGTTCTTCCGGGAATTGATGATGTTGACTCAGCAGATGAGCCAGTATTGATGTTCGGAGACTTTGAAAGAGGTTGTATCCTCGGATATAAAGGTGGATTAAGAGTTGATACTGCTACTCAGGGTTCAATTAACCCAGTAGGAAGTGAAATCAACCTCTTCCAAACCGACAGACAAGCAGTTAGATTCATTCAAAGAACAGGATATATGCAAGTGTTATCTAACACAGTTGCTGTTCTTAAAACTGCAACAAGCTAAATGAGATTTTAGCACCTGCCTCTTCGGAGGTAGGACTAAGTTCTTGTTTATGAAATATACATATAAAAATAAAAAAACGGGAGAAGTAAAGGAATACAAAAAAGCAAATCAAAGGTTGGAAAAAAGCCCTAACTGGGAAAGGGTAGGGTTCTTAGACAAAATGTTTAGAATTATTAAAACTAAATAAATATTATTATGAAGATAACAATTTACGACCCAGCCAAGAATACTTATTACAGAGTATCACTTGAAAGGGCAAAACAATATGTAGAAGAAGCAAAAAAGGTCGCTATTCAAATTAACGAGATAGAAAAAAATGAAAAATAAAGAAAAACTAAATTGGCTTCCAAAATGGAAAGTTACTAAATACAACAAAGGAGAATCAACACCATACGAAGTAAACGAGTTTGACGGAAACTTGCTAACAAACGAAGGGATGAACCATTTATGGAAAATTATCTGCGGAGATGCCGTAGATGACTTAGAAACAGCACCTGTTTTGATTGTAGGAACAGGAAGTGGGGCTGCAACAACATCTGATGTTGAGGGAACATTTACCGCAGGAGTTAAAGAAGGAATGGAAGCAGGTTATCCAACATTTGGAACAGATCAAAAAGCAAATTGGAAAGCAAGTTATGACGGAGATACAGCAAACCAATCTTGGCAAGAGTTTGGACTTCTTACAAAGACAACAGACGGAGTGTTAATTAACAGAAAAGTCAGCGATCAGGGAACAAAAGTATCAGGACAAACTTGGGAATTAGAGTTAGAAATCACACTATCTAATCCAGATTAGATTTTATTCACACGGGGGCTTCGGCTCTCGTAGAATGTAATGTAATTTAATTTAATTATGGCTGATAAAAAATTAACTGATATAACAACAGAATTAGAAGAAGTCCCCCACGATGATGATTTAATTCATGTTGTGGATGTTTCTGATACCACAGACGATGCAACAGGGACTTCTAAAAAGTGGAAAATAATAACTTGGCTTAAAACCTTGTTTGCTTTGGATGCAGATGTAATCAAAAAAGACGGTTCGGTAGATTATACTGGCAGTCAGTCAATGAACAACAACGACATAGAAGATGTAAACCAAATAGATGTATCAGGATACATAGAACTCCCAGAAGATGACGGGATATCAGCATTAGTAGACCTCCCCCAAAACTCCGCAG
>CAYYPY010000007.1:0-12364 GCA_964473685.1 uncultured Candidatus Saccharibacteria bacterium | reverse complement strand
AGAAATAATATGAAAAAAATATATCTTGATTATGGAGCTTCGTCTCCAGTTGATCCAGAAGTGTTGAAAGCTATGCTTCCTTTTTTAACAGAGAAGTATGGTAATCCTTCAGCTCTTCATTTAGCTGGACAAGAAACTAGTGAAGCTATTGATAAAGCTCGTCAGCAAGTAGCTTCTTTTTTGGGTTGCTCTCCAGAAGAAATAATTTTTACAGGATCAGCTACTGAAGCTAGTAATTTAGCTATTATGGGATCGTTAGAAGGTAAAAAGAATGCTCATATTGTTGTTTCTAGTATTGAACATCCTTCAGTAATGCGTTGTGTTGAGTATTTAAGTAAAAATGGTGTTGAAGTTACTTATCTACCAGTTGGTTCAGATGGAATTGTTAAAGATATAGAAAAATATCTACAGCCTAATACAGTTTTAGTTTCAGTTATGTACGCTAACAATGAAGTTGGATCAATTCAACCTATCAAAGAGATAGCTAAGAAGTTACAAGGTAAGAATATTATTTTTCATACTGATGCTGTTCAGGCCATTAACTATTTACCTTGTAAAAATCTACCTGTTGATTTATTGACAATGAGTGGGCACAAGATATATGGACCTAAGGGAGTTGGAGTTCTTTTTGTACGCGAAGGATTAAAATTAGTTCCGAGGATTAGAGGAGGTAATCAAGAAAGTGGTCGTCGTGCTGGAACAGAGAATGTGCCTGGTATTGTTGGTTTAGGAAAAGCTATAGAATTAGTTCATTGTTCTGAAAAGATAAAAGAAATGAGAGATTTTCTTTGGCAAGAAATAAAGAAAAGAGTAACAGATGTTCAGGTTAATGGTTCTTGGGAAAAGCGTTTGCCTAACAATCTTCATCTTAGTTTTAAGGGGGTAGAAGGCGAAGCTTTAGCTTTAATGTTGGATAATAAAGGTATTTGTGTTTCTACTGGTTCAGCTTGTTCTGTGGGAAATTTAGAGCCATCTCATGTTTTAATGGCTATGGGTTTAACACCACAAGAAGCACATGGTAGCTTGCGTCTTTCTTTGGGATCACAAAACACATTAGAAGAAATGACTATAGTCGCTGAAGAAATAGCCTTAGCAGTAACTCATCTGCGAAGAATTGCGGGAAGATGAAGTATTCTAAAGAAACAATGAAGCGTTTTCTAGACCCTCAGAATTTTGGGCGTTTAGATAATTTCAATGCAATAGGCAAAGTGGGTAATCCTCGTTGTGGTGATTTAATGGAGATAACAATGTTAGTGGAGAATAATATTATTAAAGAGATAAAATTTCATACGCTTGGATGTGCTGCTGCTATATCAGTGTCTGATGTGGTTTGTGATTTAGTTAAAGGAAAAACATTACAAGAAGCTCAACATATCAGTGAAAAAGAGATAAGTGAGGCTTTAGAGTATCTGCCAAGAGTTAAAATGCATTGCGCTTCGTTGGCTCGTGAGGGAATTAAAAAAGCTATAGAAAATTATAAATGAAGATATTAGTAGCATTATCAGGTGGGATTGATTCAACGATGACTGCTTCTTTGCTGAAACAAGCTGGTCATGATTTGACAGCTGTTTTTTTGATTCTTCCAGGTAGTTCATCTCAAAAAGCTGAACAAGTAGCTCAAAGTTTAGATATTCCTTTAATTAAAATAGATTTACGAGATGAATTCAGAGAAAAAGTAATTATTCCTTTTGTTAAAGGTTATGAAAAAGGGGAATCTCCTAATCCTTGCGTAATCTGTAATCCTCAGATTAAATTCAATGAATTATTGAAAAGATATCCTCAACATTATTTAGCCACAGGTCATTATGTTCAAGTCAAGAATAATTCTCTTTACCGTGGTTTAGATGATAAAAAAGATCAATCATATTTTCTTTGGGGCTTGAAGAAAAAAGATATATCTCGTTTAATTTTTCCAATGGGTGGGTATAAAAAAGAGGTGATTAAAAAAATGGCTTGGGATAGAGGATTGTCTGTTCCGCCAGAATCACAGGGTGTTTGTTTTTTGTCTGGAGAAAAAACAGTTGATTTTCTAGAGAGAGAAGTTGAATCTAAACCAGGTTGGATTGTTGATAAAAAAGGAAACAAGATTAAAAAACATAATGGAGTTCATCTTTTTACTCTTGGTCAAAGAAAAAGAGTTGGCTTATCGGGAGGACCTTATTTTATTTTAGCTAAAAAAAAGAGAGATGTTGTTGTTACTACTAATCGTCGAGATCTTTTTGTCAAAGAGATAAAAGTTAAGAAAGTTAATTGGTTAGAAGAACCAGTTGCTAGAGCTCGCGTAGCTGTTCGCTATGGACATAAAGGGGAAATGGCTAGTATAGTGGGTGATAAGATAGTGTTTGATTGTCCAGTATTGTTACCGGGAGTTGGTCAAAGCACTGTATTTTATAAAAGAAATAAATTATTAGGTGGAGGAATTATATGTTAATTATTGCTCATTATGGAGAAATAGCTTTAAAAGGAAAGAATCGTGGATTTTTTGAGAAGAAACTATCAGAAACTCTTTCTCAGTATTTCCGAGTTACGAAACTTTCTGGTCGTTTTCTGTTAGAAACCAACAATCCTGATTATCAGGACATTTTACGCCGTGTTTATGGTTTAACTAGTTATAGTGAAGTAACAGAGGTTGATACTAAAAATGTTGTTGCCGAAACAGCTAAATTGGTTCAAGAAAAAGATTTTCATAGTTTTCGTATTTCTGCTTCTCGTAGTGATAAAGATTTCTTTTTAACTTCACCAGAACTTAATCAACAAATAGGTTCTTTGGTGAAGGGAAAAGTGGATTTAAATAATGCTGATTTAACTTGTTATTTAGAAGTAGTTAATAACCGATGCTTTGTTTATTTTCATAAGCAAGAAGGCATTGGTGGTTTACCTTTAGGTGTTTCCGGAGAGGGACTAGTTTTACTTTCAGGGGGGATTGATTCTCCAGTAGCTGCTCATCGTGCTATGAAGAGGGGATTAAAAGTTAATTTTATTCATTTTCATTCTGGGTCTTCAGCTTCAGTTCGTAAAGCTGAAGATGTAATCAAACATTTAACTTTGAAAGCCAGATTGTATATAGTTCCTTTCAATGACATCCAACAAAAGATTTTAGTTTCTGTTAAACCTGATATGCGAGTTCTGCTTTATCGTCGTTTTATGATTGACATTGCTAGAAAGATTGGTAATGTTTTAATTACGGGAGATAACTTAGGTCAGGTTGCTTCTCAAACATTAAAAAATTTAGATGCTTTGGGTTGGGATATTTTACGTCCACTTCTTTGTTGGGACAAACAAGAGATAGTTGATGAAGCTAAAAAGATAGGTACTTACAATATTTCTATCCGTCCCCACCAAGATTGTTGTTCTCGTTTTCTTCCAGAACATCCTGCTACTGCTTCATCTGTTAAAGAAGTAGATCTAGAATTAAGTAAGTTAAATTACACAGAAATGATAGATCAGGCCTTGGCCTCTTCTAATTTTATTGATTTTAAGCTATAGTAATAAAAGGTCGTAGGAAACTCTTATAAAAACATGGAAGCTTATTGTGTTAAATGTAAAGCTAAACGAGAGATGAAAGATGCCAAAGAAGTTGAAATGAAGGGCAAAGGCGATGTTAAGCGTCGTGCTCTAAGTGGTATCTGTCCTGTATGTGGAACAAAGATGTTTCGCATTTTGGGTAATAAAAAATAGTAAATGAAAAGAGCGTTGTTACTTTTGCTAGTTGTTTTAAACTGGCTAGCTTGGAGCGCCGCTCTGCAACTTCATCGTCCTCAACCTTTAGAGGTGGTTTTCTTTGATGTTGGGCAGGGCGATGCCGCTCTTATTAAAACACCAGGAAGGCATCTTATTCTTATCGATGGTGGTTATGACAGTAGAGTAGTTGAAAAACTAGCTCAAGAAATGCCATTTTGGTACAAGGAGATAGACCTAATTATTCTAAGTCATCCTCATCTGGATCACTTAGGGGGTCTTCTTCATGTTTTAGAGCGTTATCAAGTAAACCATATTGTTTGGTTTCCTTTTGAGATGAATACACCTGAATATGTAGCTTGGATAAATGAGTTAGAAAATAGAAGTGTTTTTGAAGCTGAAAAAGGAATGAAGATAAGGGCTGGAGGCACAGTTTTAGATGTTCTTTATCCCAGAAAAGATGATATATTTGTAGATGCTAATAATGCATCAATTGTGTTGCGAGTAGAAAACAATGATATATCTTATCTTTTTACAGGAGATATTTACAGTGATGTAGAAGAAAAAATAGCTGTTCCATCAGATATTTTGAAAGTTGCTCATCATGGTAGCAAAACTTCATCTTCTATTGATTTTTTAAAGAAAGTTAATCCGCAAAAAGCGATTATATCTGTTGGAGAAGAAAATAAACATGGTCACCCAAGCTCTGAAGTAATAGACAGATTAGAGAATTTAGGAATAGAGGTTTGGCGTACAGATCAAGAACAAGATATTAGAATAATTAGCCGATGAAAAAAGTTAATATAGTTATAGACGAACCAATAATTAATACACCTATAAAAGGAAATTTTATTGCTCGCGGATTTAGAATAATGTTGGAGTTTGTTCGTGGTTTCTTTTTTATGCGCAACATTAAAAAGTCCGCTACTTTCTTTGGTAGCGCACGTACTAAAGAACAAGATTATTATTATAAAGAAGCACGTCAACTAGCTGGTATGCTCGCTAAGCAGGGTTTCAGTATAGTTACTGGAGGAGGTCCAGGTATTATGGAGGCAGCTAATAGAGGCGCTAAAGAAAACGATGGTTCTTCTATTGGTTTCAATATTCAGTTGCCTCAAGAACAAAGAACTAATGATTATTTAACAAAAGGAATTGGTTTTCATTATTTTTTTACTCGTAAAGTAATGTTGTCTTTTATATCAGCTCACTATATATTTTTTCCTGGTGGCTATGGAACTTTAGATGAATTTTTTGAAATAATTGTTTTAGTTCAAACTTGTAAATTAACTCGTCCTATAACAATAATCTTAGTTGGTCGTGATTATTGGGCGCCATTAATTAAATGGTTACAGGAAAGTTTATTGAATGGAGGATATATCAGAAGAAAAGATCTGACTTTCTTCTATTTGGTTGATTCTGCGGAAGAGGCCTTTTCTAAAATCAAAGAGATTGACAATGATTGATGTCTCTATTAATATAGAAGTAGCTCCACTGTTCGTCATTGAGATCCGAGATAAGCTTCTTAAGGGAGCCGTAAATCGTTTTCAGCCCGTGGGCTGGGAACTGAGGCACCCACCTAGTTTATTAAGAGGTCTCTCAATGGGAACGGTGGAGTTTTGTTTATAATATGAAAAAAATAGGATTAGTTTTGGGGGCTGGAGGAGGAAGAGGATTAGCACATATTGGTGTGTTAGAAGTTTTGTTGGAAAACAACATTAAACCAGACTATATTATTGGATCTAGTGTTGGCGCTTTGATTGGAGCTCTTTTCTGTAAAACTCAAGACATTCAACAAGTTCAACAAACTTTACTTGATTTTAATTGGAAAGAATTATCATCTCTTCTCAACCTTGATATTCGTAAAGGAGTAGTTAATGGAGAAAAGTTTAGAAAGAAACTTAATTTCCAAAAAGCAACTTTTGAGGATTTAGATATTCCTTTAGAGATTGTAACTACGAGATTAGATACAGCTGAAGCAGTTTATATAAATAGTGGAGATTTAGCTGAAGCTATTCAAGCTAGTGTTGCTTTCCCTATGTTTATAGAACCATTAGAAAAAGATAATGTAATTTATTGGGATGGGGGACTATCAGATCCTTTGCCAGTAGAGAGAGCAAAAGATAAAAGTGATATTGTTATTGCAGTAAATTTAGATACATATTTTTATTCTCTCCAAAAAGCTTCTCCTATACAAGCAGTTAAATCTCTCCAATATCATATGGCTTTACGGGCATCACAACAAGCTGATATTATTCTGGAACCTAGATTAGACAAAGAGGATAACAGTATTCTTTCTTTGAATGCTTTTATTAAAAAAGATAGAGGTCAAGAAATTATAGCAATAGGTAGAAGATCAGTGCAAGAAAAAATAGAAGATATTAAAAAAAGACTTGACAAATTTAATTAATTAAGATAGTATATTTATACGCCCATGGAACTTATGTTTCACTTATCTATCGCAAGATAGTTTGAGAATCCTTTCGCAAGATTGGATATGGGCGTACCAGAACCACTGCTGTAAAAAGCAGTGTTTCTGTTTTTATTTGACTTTTTTAGAAAAATATATATAATCACAATACCAAGATTAATTTCTTGGAATTTTTCTCAAAGGAGAGTTGTTATGATGTCTTTTTTCAAAGAATTAATTCTGTAGAAATTTTGGAACCGAAGGAAAAATTACCTCCGGAAAAAAAGATTAAGAAGATTGTAGAAATAGATGACGATGGTCTGAAGAAACTCCATTCTTATTGTCGTCTTCTTTTATCGGGAAATTGGGAGTTTCATGGAAGCTTCCAAGAAGTTAGCCGTTCAGTGATGGCTTTACGCCTAGAGCATAAACTGCTCGTCGAACTCTTCTGGCTAGAGGTCAAGAAGAGATACAACCTTATGGATGAAGATGAAATCTCTATTCATGAAGGATGGAAGCTGGCGGTATTGAAGTAAAACTCTCCTAGGCCCCCGATATTAAATATTGGGGGCTTTAGGTTTTTGGTTGCTAAAATATTGTTTTATGGTATAAATAAAGTATATGATTCCAGAGAAAAAAGAGAACCGTGAATTTGAGATAGGACCTGATGTTTCAGCTGAGAATATTACTCCTCCTGAAATTGAGAGGTCAGAACCAAAAATACCGGTTCCAATTATTGAAGAAAAAAAACCTGAAGTAGTTGAAGAAGAGATTATTGAGATAGATAAAGATCCAGTTAAAATGGTTCAAAAAGCTACAAAAACACCTTCTTGGTTGGATAAACTTCATGCTCATTTAGTAAAATTACGTAAAAAAAATGAACTTTAATTTCTTTTGGTTACTATTTTTAATTCCTATTAGTGTTGGTTGGTTTTTTGTGGCTAAATTTATTAATAAAAGAAATCTTTTAAAGAGCTTAGATATGTCTCTTTTTCTTATCCGTTTGCCTCGTTATGAAAAAGAATGGGAAAAAGAAGAGGTGGTTAAAATGATTGGGCGAATGGAACAGATTTATGCTAACTTTCTTTCTCTGAAAAAATCAAGAGTAGTGTTTGAGATATCATCTGAATTAGGTGGTAGTGATATTTCTTTTTATATTGCTATTCCTAATCAATTAGAATCTTCTTTAAATAAATATATTCAAGGTGTATATCCAGGAGCTGTTTTAGAATTAGTTCCTGATGATTATAATATATTTGAAGATGAGAACAAAACAGCTGGTTCTTATCTACTTTTAACAGAGACAGAATATCTTCCTCTCAATACTTATGTTGAATTAAATCGTGATCCTTTAGAATCTATTGCTAACGCTATTACTAAAATTAGTCCAGATGAAGGATCTTCTTTGCAGATAGTTATCAAGCCAGCTAAAGGAATTAGAAATAAAGGAGAAAAAATACTTGGTTTAATGGCTAATCAAGGCAAGAGTTTAGGCGAAGCAATAAGCTATCGAGAACCATTACTTCCAGTAGAAAAAAAAGAAGAGGTTAGAGAAAGAAAAGCTGATGATACTACCTTAGAAGCTATTCGTAAGAAAATTAAAAAACCTGTTTTTCAGGTTAATATTCGTTTGATAACATCTGCTCCCACTAAAGAACAAGCGGAAAATATTTTAAGTAATATAGAAAATAGTTTTGCTCAGTTATCATCAGGTTTTAATGGGTTTAAACCTTCTCGTGTTTCTCAGCGTAAATTAAAAAATTTCATTAAGGATTATGTTTTTCGCAATTTCAATAAAAAGAAATCTCTAGTTTTAAATGCTGAAGAACTAACTAGTGTTTTTCATCTTCCTTTAGCTACTATGGATAGCCCTTATATCAAATGGGTTAAAACTGGTGAAGCAGCACCACCTTCTGAACTTCCTACACATGGAGAGATTTTAATTGGTAATGCTGTTTATCGTGGAGAAGCCAAACCAATCTATATTCCAACACCAGCTGATCGTCGTCGCCACTTCTATATTATCGGACAGACTGGTACTGGTAAGAGTAATCTTATTCAAGATATGGTACGACAAGATATTGAAGCAGGACGAGGGGTTGGGGTTATTGATCCTCATGGAGACTTAGTGGAGAGTACATTAGCTTGTATCCCACCAGAAAGAGTAGATGACGTTGTTTTGTTTGAGCCATCAAATATGAGTCGTCCTTGTGGTTTGAATATGTTGGAGTGGGACACTCCTGAACAGAAAGATATGGTTGTCTCGGAAATGATTGCCATCTTTACTAAACTTTTTCCACCAGAAATTATTGGTCCTATGTTTGAGCACTATATGCGTAATGCAATGTTGGCTTTAGTTGCTGAAAAAGAAGAAATTGGAACATTAGTAGAAATTCCTCGTATTTTTACTGATGATCAGTATATGGAAGGTAGGTTGGAAAAAGTAACAGATCCGTTAGTAAGAAGTTTCTGGTTACGTGAATGGAAAAAAACCACTGGTAGTACTAAATCAGATATGCTGGGTTATGTTGTTTCCAAAGTTGGTCGTTTTATTGAGAATGAGATGATGAGAAATATTATTGGTCAAAGAAGATCTGGTTTCAATCTTTCTGATATTATGGACGACGGTAAAATTTTCTTAGCTAATCTGTCTAAAGGAACAACAGGGGAATTGAATAGTTCACTTTTGGGATTGATTTTAGTGTCTAAAATGCAGATTGCCGCTATGCGTCGAGCTCGTATGAGTGAAAATGAGCGTCGTGACTTCTATCTATACATTGACGAGTTCCAGAACTTTACTACTGATAGTATCTCTACTATTTTATCAGAAGCTAGAAAATATCGTCTTAACTTAATTCTAGCTCATCAATATATGCCTCAGTTGAAAGAAGAGATTAGAGATGCAGTATTAGGTAATGTGGGAACATTTAGTAGTTTCCGTATTGGTGTTAATGATGCGGAAATCTTAGAAAAGCAATTCCAACCTGAATTCAGTAAATTTGATCTTCAGAATATTGATAACTTTCAGTATATTGTTCGTTTAATGGGGAACAATAAAGTGTCATCTCCATTTAAAATCAAAACTATTAGAGCTAAAGATGGTAATAGGGATTTAATTCAACCAATCCGCGAATTATCTTCTTTGAAGTATGGTTTAAGCCGGGAAGAAGTGGAGGCTGATTTAATTAATCGTTTGAATTATTGATATGAAAGATAGTGGAATCGTTAATTTCTTTGATTAAAGGATTATCGTCTGCTTTCTTAACAGAAGAAGCTTTATCAATTTTTTGCAGAGCTTCTTTTCGTTTAGCGATACATCCTTTCAATGGTTGACCTCCACCATTAATACATCCTCCTGGACAAGCCATAACTTCTATAGCTTGATAATTTTCCATATTTTGTAAGCGTTTTTCAGCATTTTCAATACCGCTCACACAATCAGCTTTAATATCTAAATTACCTGTTCGCATAGCTGATTCAAAAACACCACCACTGTAGCCATAGATAACACCAGCTCCAGAGGGTGACCATTCATCAACTGGTTGACCAGCAATTTCTTTGAGGTTAATGTTTTTTCTTTCATTAAGTCAGCTGTTTCAGTAGTGGTTAAGACATAATCAACTGGTTTCCAATTATCAACCATCATTTCGGGACGATTAGCTTCCCATTGTTTGGCGGTACAAGGCATAATAGAAACAACGGTTATATCTTCTGGTTTAAGATTATGTTTTTTGCCCCAATACTTTTTTATAATCCCTCCCAAAATTATATGAGGTGGGCGAGTAGTACAAAGATTTTTAATGTATTCAGGATGGAATTCATGAACATATCTAACCCAAGCTGGACAGCAAGATGAAAGGGCGGGAAAATTATCTTTTTCTTTCAACTCTTTAACTTCTTCGTTGGTAGTGAAATCGGCTCCTACAGCTACATCAAAAACATAGTCAAAACCAAGCTTTTTTAGTCCAGCTACTAATTTTTCTGTAACAATATCGCCAGGCTCACAATCAAATTCTTCACCAATACTAACTCTAATAGATGGGGCAAATTGAGCTACAGTGACTTTTTTAGACCAATCAATTTGTTGTTTCTTTTTGGTGATTGCTTTCACTGGACAAACTTGAAGACAACGCCCACATTCTATACAGCTTTTTCCAGTAGGTGTAGCTTTACCATTAACCAAAGACAAGTATTTTACTGGACAATTTCGAACACATTGTCCACAACCAATACAGAGATCGTCATTAAATTCAATTTCCATTGTTTGTTCTAGCAGCCCATGGATTGTAATAATAATCTTTGTTTTCTAAAGTGGCCGCCCATGAAGCACTCATTTCTTCCATATCAACTTTGATATATTTAGCTAAACGAGGATGAACTTTATTTAATTGACGCCAGCATTCTTGAGCAATACGACGATAAGAAGGATGTCCCTTTTTACCACTACGGAGAGAGATAAAATGAAATAACTCCCGTAAATTCCAAGTAAAGAGAACTCTTTTTCGGAAACATAGTGGGACTAAATATTGGGCTTCATATGGATGATCCTTAGATATTGTTATGAAAGCATCCATAGCTTTTTCTGTTGCTGAACGAAACTTTTCTTCTAATCCAGCTTCAGCTATTTCAGGTGGCATATCATAACCATGGATAACAGTTACTTCTTGATTGGTTTGAGTGCACATACGATGTCGTTGAATATCTCGGAAAGCACCATAATCAATTAAAATATCAAAAGTATAATAAACATGTTCTAGTTCACGTAGGGGAGCGTCATAAGTTGCTCTTCTTTTCAAAGATTCATTGATAATATCATCTTTCTTTTCTTCGCTCATTGCTTGAACTTGTTTGGTTATTTCTTGAAAAGATAATTGGCTTTGAGAATAAAGAAGAGCTGATACTAATTTATTTTCAGCTTCTTTATCATAGTCTATTAACTGGACGGCTTCATTATTGCCAGCCCCAGTCAAGTTATTGTCTTCAGCAATCTTTTTCAAAGCTTCTTTTGTTTCTATGGTATAAGGATTAGCTTCAGCAAAACGAACTAAAGTAGGAACTTCTTTCAAAGCTTCGCGTTTAATCTCTTCACCAATATCTCTCATTTCAGGTAAATTATGAGAGAGAAGTTTTTTAATTAAATGTTCTAAATTACGAGCATTAATAGTTAAACCGAGATTAGTTAAAGTAGCGGTTGGCAAAAGGTAGCGAATATTATCACAAGCTCGAGAACGAGAAATCATTTTATAAAGAGAATCTGATTCATCTTTTTGAGGATATTTTTCTTTAATAAATTTTTCCATCGGTTCAGTCATTTCTTGGTAGGTGTTCATTAAATAATCTACAGTTTCATTATACAAATCTCCTAAGTTGTTTGGTCGATATAAACTATCTTTAGTGAAAACTTGATAGCGAGTTGATTTTTCAGTGAAAGACGCTAAACGAGCATCTTCAATAACTTTAGTTGCTAAAATAGAAACATTTTCTACAGCTAAAGATATAACGGCATGCTCAGCTACTGAAGAATGACCATAACCAACAACCCATTTTTCATGAAATTGGGATGACTTTTCTTCTGTTAATTCATTAGCAATATCCTGGAAAGATTCAGGACTACGTGAACATTTAGCAAAAGTAACCGCTTTTACTTCTGGAGTTAAATCAGCGGATAAAGTATATATTTTTCTTTTCATATTTTTATTTTACCAGATAATTCAAAGATTGGAAAGATGAATGCTATAATTTTCAAAAAGATCCTCTTGCTTTAGAAGTTCTTTAATGATTTTCCTTTCTTTTCTTTTTAAATATTTTTGGAAACAAAAAAGCTCTCCTTGGATAGCTTCTCCAGCTAATCCTTTTTTAAGAGGATCTATATTATCTGGATGGAACTTTTCTTTTAATTCCTCTATTTTCTCTTTTATATCTGGTGATTTTTCAATAACTATATTTAAAGCTTGTTCTATTTCCGACCAAGCTTCAAAAACTTTATTTTCTTGACTTATTTCAGGTTTTTCTAACATATTCCAACTATATTTTTTTAAAAGATAAGTCAAAAATTGACAATTTAATTTATCGTGGTATGACTTAATCTATATAAGGCAATCTTGTCTTGTAAATCTTTGACAATTGAAAGGGGTATTATGAATAAGATTGTTCAAATTATTGTTCATGCCTTAGACGTGCATTTACATCACAACACGGATAGGGCAATTGACTTTTCCTTATTCCAGAAATTGAATGAAGGAGTGGTTGATTATCAAAACATTATTGTTGGTCCTGATG
>CAYYPY010000006.1:0-1527 GCA_964473685.1 uncultured Candidatus Saccharibacteria bacterium | reverse complement strand
CTATTCTGACTAAAAAATACTTCTGGATCTTCTTTAATTACCTGAGCATATCTTGATTTCAATCCTTCAAAGTTGATTGATTGTGGTCCAAATATCGACACTGCTTCTTGTATGTTATTAACAAACATCATTCTTCTTAATTCATCTGTATCTTTCTCAGTTGGAACTATTTCTGTTTTAAATATGTATTTATAATCTCTTAACTCTTTTGCTTTAACAAAGAATAATCTAGTTGGCTTTTTGTATTGTTTTGATAACTGTTCTTCTTCTTTGTAAATGCCAGCTGGAGTTAAATTAGGCTCTTTATCTACTAGTCTTATATCCATTAATACTTCTTCATTATCAACCATATTAGCTTGAGTCATCTTTCTGTAATTACTCAAATCTTCTCTTATTTTATTTAATCCTTTGTGTATCTTCTCTGTCCAATTAGCTAACAAATTAGGTATTCTATGCTCTACCATTTGTTTTTCAAGTAATATAGCACCTAACATCATATTTCCAATCTTATTTAAATTCTGTTTTTGTTCTAATTGAGATTGAGTAGCAGTTTTAGCATCATTCTCTCCCGGATTAGAAAATTGACTTGATACTGTCATTTCATTAATGGTTGACATCATTATGTTATACATCTGAATTTCTGAACTTGTTACTCCTGTATTTTTTCCTATTTCTTTAATTGTATCAGGATCTAAGCCATGGGTAACATTTTTAGGTTGAAATATCTTCTTTGAAATTTTCTTGCCACCTTTCTTGGCCAGTGGTGGATCAATGCTCTTGTCAGTCTTTCTTAAAAATGCTTTCATTAAATGGTCAATCACTTCTTGAGAAACTTTAGTATCTGCTGGAATTGACCTTGAATAAGCAAAGTTAGGTATAGGATCTGCATCTCCTTTAGAAAAGGTAAATTTGTTTAAATCTTTTGTAAAATAACTTAATGGAAAGCCAATTGGTAGCATCATTGTTCCATTAAGCAGCATTTGATATTCATTGGTCCAAGGATTTTGATATTTTACTACTTCTACATAGTTAGGAAACTCTGTTGAATACATTCTCCAATCTTCATTTTCATCTTCTAATTCTCCTGAAACAAAGTTCTCTGTGTTTTTAGGAACATTTTTCCATCTTTTAAACTGTTTAAACATTGTTTCTGCTACATCTCTTGGGATATATTCTACTGTAAAAGCATAAGGCTGTTTATTTAAGAATGGTTGTTTCATATCTCCTAGAAATACTTTTAGTCCAGAAATAAGATTGCTCTCACATTGATTGTAATTCTTGAATATCTTAGTTATCCATTTAATATCTTTAGGGTCTTTAGTTGACCAGTTCTCATCTGTTAATTCTTTTTCTATTTCTTCATATTTTGGATTGATTTCATCTATAAAACAAGTTCCTTGAGATAAAAACTCTAAATATATCAATCTTTTCTTTTCTTCATACAACTCTAAATCTCTAGACTTCTTTACCATTCCTTCAATAACATATCCTAAACTATTCAATGGAACATCAGCTTTATCATAAGCC
>CAYYPY010000005.1:0-6319 GCA_964473685.1 uncultured Candidatus Saccharibacteria bacterium | reverse complement strand
ATTCAACGGCCAATGTCCCACTAAGTTAGCGCCCAACAATTTATGAACCCCACCTGCCCACTGTAGAGTATTGGCTATCCTCGCATTGTCTCTAACATTACTGAATCTAGCGACAACCAAAGAAGAGAGAATGCCAATAATGGCAATCACTACCAGGAGCTCAATCAAGGTGAAGGATTTCTTGTTCATTTCTCAGCTAATCTTTTAATGGTTGGAATAACAGTATCGGGGTTTAAAGAAATGCTCTCAATCCCCTCTTTCATTAAGAAGGTGGCAAATTCTGGATAGTCACTTGGTGCCTGACCACAGATACCACAGTACTTCTTTCTTTTCTTGCACTTCTTAATTACTTCTGAGATCATCTTCTTGATCGCTTCGTTTCTTTCGTCACCGACGTAAGAGATGCGTCCATTCTCTCGGTCTAATCCTAGAGCTAACTGAGTTAAGTCGTTGCTACCAATACTCATTCCGTCAAAGATATCCAAGAACTCGTCAGCTAATACGACATTAGAAGGAATCTCACACATGACGTAGAGAGGTGTTTTTGGTCCGTACTGAGAGATAGTCTTCTTTACCTCTTTGGCTTCTTTAATAGTACGACAGAAAGGAACCATTAAAGAGATGTTGGTCATACCAATCTTCTCTACTGCTCTTTTTAGAGCTTGGCATTCCATAATAAAAGCCGGCTTGAACTGCTCATCAAGATAACGACAAGCACCACGGAAGCCGAGCATTGGATTAGATTCTTCTTTTTCATAAATATCTCCACCAACCAAACCACGATATTCATTAGTCTTGAAGTCCGACAAACGAACAATAACTGGCTTGGGATAGAAGGCCGAGGCAATACGAGCCACTCCTTCAGCTAATTCTTTAATGAAGTAGTCTTTCTTGTCTTTATGCTCTACCGTCATCTCAGCAATCCTCTTCTTCAGCTTCTTATCCTTTATCTTATCATAGTGATAGAGGGCTAACGGATGAATCTTAATCTTCTCGGAGATGATGAACTCCTCGCGAGCTAAACCAACTCCCTCGTTGGGCATAAAGGAACTGGCGTAGGCCTGCTCTGGTGACCCAATGTTCAACATTATCTTAGTTGGCAATTTAGGAATCTTCTTCAGATCATATCTCTTGATCTCAAACGGAAGCAATCCTTTGTAAACAGAAGAAGACAAACAATCAACTGTAATCTGATCACCTGTTTTCACTTTTTTCATTACTCCTTCAGCTCCTACCACTGCTGGAATACCCAACTCCCGGCTAACAATAGCGGCGTGAACTGTTCTTCCTCCTTCTTCAGTGACAATAGCGGAGGCCTGGCGCATAACACTAACCCAGTCTGGATCAGTCATCTTGGTAACTAATACCTCTCCTGCTTTGAATTTAGCAATATCGGAAAGATGAGGAATAACACGAGCTTTACCTTGTCCAATTCTGTTACCTACTCCAATCCCCTGTACTAATGGCTCCTCTTTAACCTTTAACTGATACTCTTCGTGCATCGCTTTGTCAGGAGAATGAACTGTTTCTGGACGTGCCTGGACAATATAGAGTTCACCATCACGGCCGTCTTTAGCCCACTCAATATCTTGAGCACAACCATAATGTTGTTCAATTATCATTCCCCAACGAGCCAAAGTTAGAGCATCTTGTTTGGTAATAGAAAAATCATTTCTTTTGCTAACTGGCACTGACACTTCTTTTAATCCCTTCTCTCCAAAGATATACTTCTTGGTTTGTCGTCCCAAGTCCTGGAGAATAATTCCCTCGTATCCCCTCTCTAAAGCTGATTTAGAAACAAAGAACTCATCAGGAGTAACTAATCCTTTAACAATCATCTCTCCTACTCCCCAGACAGAATCAATAACAATAACACCGTCAAAGCCACTTTCAGTATCCATAGTAAACATCACCCCAGCTGAACCCTTGTCCGAACGAACCATCTTTTGGATTCCTACTGACAGAGCCACTTCCATATGATTGAAACCCTTCTCTTCCCTGTAGGCAATCACCCGGTCGTTAAACACGGAAACAATACACTCCTTGACTGCTTTTAATAAATCTTTGTCTCCCTGAATATTTAAGAAGCTCTCGTGCTGTCCAGCAAACGAGGCCTCGGGCAGATCTTCAGCTGTAGCTGACGAACGCACAGCTACTTGCTCTTTTTTTCCTAGCTTGTGATAGGCAGAGAGAATCTGCGAACGAAAATCATCCGAGAAACTTAAACCAGAAACTAAGGCTCGGGCTTTCTTGCCAGCTATCTGTAACTGAGGAATATTACGAGCATCCAACTTCTTAAAAATCTTCTCCAGATCCTGACGGACTGGAGCAATAAAATCATAGTAAGCTTCACTCGTAGTGGCAAAACCAGCTGGTATCTTAATCCCCTTCTTGGACAGAGATTGTGTCATCTCACCCAGAGAAGAATTCTTTCCACCAACAATAGCTACATCTTTTTTAGATAATTGATCAAAGAAGATTACTTTTTCCATAATGTTTTAGACAAAGGTGGAACAAGTTGTTTTTTACGAGAAACTACTCCTGGAAGAAACATAACTCCTTCAGCTATATACTCTCCTTTGTAAGCCTTCTCAGCTATCTTCTGACCAGCAGGAGGAAGGTAGAGGATGGTGTCTTGATTAAGAATGTCAGTTAAAGCAAAGAAGTGTAATTTCTCGGACTTAGCTATCCTCTCCATCACCTTCTCCTGCCACTCATCAAACACCGATAAGTCAGTTGTTTCCCAGCTAGAGATACGAATCTTGGTTCCATTGAAATCAAAGTCCTTGAAATCAGCTGACAAGATTTCCTCGGCTTTTTTCACTTTAATCTCTGATTTAGCCTTAAACATTCCTGCAACTAATTTCTGACGATCAATACCTGACTTTTTAACTAGCTCACGAACAGCTAACTTGTCATCCTCCGTCGTTGTTGGTGAAGTGAGATCAAGTGTATCAGAAATAATCCCAGCTAACAGTAAACCTGCTTCTTTTTTAGTAATCTTCTCTAGCAAAGAGTAAACAATGGTAGCTGTGCTACCAACTGGCTCAATCAAGCAAAATATTGGTTCATCTGTTTTCAGACCTGACATACGATGATGATCAATCACACCCAACACTTCTGTGTCTGGCTGTGGTTCTGAATGATCTACCAAGAAAAACTTTTTGCCCTTGGCCTGAGCTGGCTTCTCAATTTTAAAATAGTTTAAAACAAACTCAGCCTCTGCAGTCATCTTACCTCGGATAGCAGGTGGCATGCCTAATACCTTAGACAAAACAACGGCGCAAACAACTGAATCTGTATCGGGATTTATATGTCCTGTAATCATAGTATCTTACGAAGTTGATCAACACTCTCTGGATTAGCTAATGTAGAGAGATCTCCCAACTCTTCTTTGGTTATTAATTTCTTTAAAATACGACGCATAATCTTACCTGAACGAGTCTTAGGCAAATCCTGAACAAAGTGAATGTTAGCTGGTTTGTAGATAGGTCCAATATCTTGTCTAATCTTGAGAACAATATCTTGACTGATATCACCTGTATCTTTTTTGAGAACAGCAAAGACTAATGGAACTTCACCTTTAATTTCATCAAAGATACCAATAACAGCACATTCAGTTACTCCTGGTACTTTAGAGATAACATTCTCTAATTCACCTGTAGAAAGACGATGACCAGCTACTTTGATAACATCATCACTTCGTCCAGCTACTCTGATAATATCTCCATCACGATAAGCAGTGTCCGAGGTAAAGTAGATTTTGTCACCAAACTCGCTCCAGTAAGTAGACTTGTATTTCTTGGGATCTTTGTAAACTCCGCGTAGTAATCCTGGAGGAAATGGTGGAAGAATAACAAGGTCTCCCTTCTCCCCTTTTTTAACCTTCTTACCCTTTTCATCTAAAATATCAAAGTTAACTCCTGGAAATGGACGGCCAACATGGGAAGGACGGAAAGGACCAACACCTGGCAAAGAAGATATTAATACTCCCCCCGTTTCTGTTTGCCACCAGGTATCTACAATTGGACAACGACCTCCACCAACCTTCTCAAAGAACCATTTCCATGTCTTTTCATCAATTGGTTCTCCCACTGATCCCAGTAAACGAAGAGTTGGAAAATTATCAGAAACCCCCATCTTCTGAAACATACGGATAGCAGTAGGTGCGGTATAGAAGATAGTAACACCATACTTTTTAATAATCTCACACCAACGATTAGCTTCTGGATAATCAGGAGCTCCTTCATAGATAACAAAAGTAGCTCCATTCAATAATGGACCATAGACAGAATAAGTATGACCAGTGACCCAACCTACATCAGCTGTGGACCAAAAAACATCATTGTTATGCAAATCAAAAACCCACTTAGCTGTAAACTGAGCTTGAACAGTATAGCCACCACAAGCATGCAATATTCCTTTTGGTTTACCAGTAGAACCACTAGTATACAAGATAAAAAGAGGATCTTCGCTCTTCATAGTAACAGCTTTACATTCATCTTCACCCAAAATATCATTCCACCAAACATGTTTTTTAGTCATTTCTACCTCATTACCACCGTGTTTCACCAAAACAACTTTTTCTACTTTTGTTCCTTCAATTCCTTGATCTGCTGATTTTTTAAGATCAATAACCTTACCCCGACGATTATAACCATCAGCGGTAATCAAGACTTTAGCTTGAGTATCTTGTAATCTAACTTTCAATGAAGCAGAACTGAAAGCCGAGAAAACAACGGCATGGACAGCACCTATACGAGCACAAGCTAACATAGCAATAATAACTTCTGGAATCATTGGTAAATAAATACCAACCCTATCCCCTTTTTTGACACCTACTTTTTTTAATCCATTAGCAAATTTATTAACCTCTCTGTAAAGATCATTATAAGTAAAAACACGACGGCTCTCTTCTGGATTCTCTGGTTCAAAGATAAAAGCTACTTTGTTTTTCTTATCAACTAAATGACGATCAAGACAGCTTTCAGTGATGTTTAACTGACCATCTTCAAACCAACTGAAATAAGGAGGTTTGTGATTGAAGCCTTTACGTGGTTTTTTTTGCCACTGAACTTCTTTAGACAATTCTTTCCAAAAATCTTGAGGATTTTGGCGATAAATACTTCCACTATTAATCCAAGCTTTTTTCTTCTGATCATCAGAAGGATAATAAGAATCTTTTTTCTTAAGCATTGTTTGTAATATATTCTGCTAATTCGACTAAACGGTGGGCATAGGCCCATTCATTATCATACCAAGCCACAACTTTAACTAAACGCCCTTGAGCAATAGTTAATCCTAAATCTACTACAGCTGAATAACAAGAACCAATATAATCAGAAGAAACTAATGGCTTCTTTTCAGTACCTAAAATTTCTGAATCAATAAAAGCTTTGTTTAATTCCTCTACACTAACTTCTTTACTCATCCAACAAACTAAATCAACAATAGAAACTGTTGGTGTTGGTACTCTAATAGCATAACCATCTATCTTACCTTCCATCTCTGGCATTACTTTACTGATAGCTTTAGCTGCTCCCGTAGTAGTAGGAATAATGTTTAAATTAGCCGCTCGAGCTCGACGTAGATCTTTGTGTGGTAAATCTAAAATACGTTGATCATTAGTATAACTATGGATAGTAGTCATTGTAGCCTGCTCTACTCCAAATTCATCATTCAAAACTTTCATTACTGGAGCTAAACAATTAGTGGTACACGAACCCATATCAATCAAATCTTCTCCATTATACTTTTCTAAATTAATGCCCATGATAAAAGAAGGCGTGTCTTTGCCAGGAGCAGAAAGAAGAACTTTTTTAGCTCCAGCTTCAAGATGTAAAGACATCCCTTTTTTATCTCGAAAAACACCCGTACATTCTAGAACCAAGTCAACATCTAAATCTTTCCAAGGAAGATCTACTGGATTTTTCTCAGAAAATACTTTTATCTTCTTGCCTTCAATAATTAAAAATCCCTCTTCTGAACTCACCTCTTGACTATATGTCCCATAGACAGAATCATACTTAAACAAGTGAGCTAAAGTTGAGGAATCAGCGAGGTCATTTATAGCCACTACCTCTAGTGGAATATTGGCTTCCAGGATATTACGTAAGGCCGCTCGCCCAATACGTCCGAAACCATTGATAGCTATTTTTTTCATGACTCTATTTTATCGCAGAAACAACAATGGGTCAAGAATTATATTACAACATCTTTCCAGACAGAACAGAAAAAATAAAAAAGCAGAGCAGAAAGAGCAGTCAGACCTTTTGCTCTGCAAAAGGTAAAACCAAAGTTGAAAATCTACACACTACCG
>CAYYPY010000004.1:0-2737 GCA_964473685.1 uncultured Candidatus Saccharibacteria bacterium | reverse complement strand
GAACCCATAATTAAAGCCCAGCGTAAAGCATCAGTACCGTAACGATCTGACATTTCAATAGGATCAATAACATTACCCTTGGATTTTGATATCTTTTGTCCTGTTTTGTCACAAACCAAACCATGAAGATAAACCTGACGGAAAGGAATATCGTTGGTACGATAAAGGCCAAGCATAATCATACGAGCTACCCAGAAAAAGATAATATCAGGACCTGTTTCCATAACTGATGTTGGATAAAACTTCATATCTTGTTGTAGAGTAGCAAATGGCCATTGGCCAGAAGAGAACCAAGTATCAAAAACGTCAGGATCTCTCATCATTTCAGTGTGTTTACAGTGAGGACAACGTTTAGGTTTTTTACCATCAGTAACGCTCCATTGGCCACAATCCAAACAACGCCAAGCGGGAATACTTATACCCCACCAATTCTGACGAGAAATGTTCCAGTCTCTGATATTCTTTAGCCAGTGATTGAATGTTTTACGATAGTAAGCTGGATAGAACTCTATTTCCTTGGATGCTTTTAAAGCACGATCAGCTAAGGGTTTAGCATGAACAAACCATTGTTCTAATAGAAGTGGCTCTAAAGGTGTATTACATTTATAGCAAACAGAAACTTGGTGTTGGTATGGTTCTTCTTTAATAAGATGGCCAGACTCTTTAAGTTCTTTAATTAATTCTTCTCTGGCTTCCATTATCTTCATATCATGGTAACGTCCAGTAATCTCTGTTAAACGGCCACGACGGTCTATAACCTCAATTGGTTCGGGCAATTTGTTTTTATGCCTGGTCCATATTTCATAATCGTTATGATCATGGGCTGGAGTAATCTTAACAACACCTGTTCCAAATTCTGGATCAACTAACTTGTCAGCAATAACTTTCACTGGATTCTTAATCCAAGGAACTTCTTGTCCGATAAACTTGGAATATCTTTTATCATCAGGATGAACAGCTAAAGCAATATCACCAAAAATAGTTTCGGGACGAGTAGTGGCTACTGTTATTTCTCCGTATTTAATGTAGTATAGGAAACCTGATCGTTCTTCTTTTTTAACTTCTAAATCAGAGAAAGCAGTTTGGTGTTTAACACAAAAATTGATTAATCTTTTACCTCGATAAATTAAATTATCATCAGCCATCTTCTTGAAAGTAGTGTAAACAGTTTTAACAATCTTCTTATCTAAACTGAAGGTATAGCGTGACCAATCACAGGAAGCACCAAGACTTTTTAATTGTTTTTTAACAGTTTGACTGTTTTTCTTAGTATACTCCCAAACTTCTTTGTAAAATTCTTCTCGGTTCATATCAAAACGAGAACGTCCTTGTTTTTGTAATTTCTTTTCGTAAACTACTTGAGTTTCAAAGCCAGCATGATCGGAACCAGGCAACCAAAGAGTTTTTTTGCCTTGGAGGCGCTGATAACGAATCATCATGTCTTCTAAAGAAACAAAGAGAGCATGGCCAATATGGAGTGGATCATTAGCGTTAGGTGGAGGCATCAGAATGGTGAACTTTTCTTTCCCTTTCAAATTATCAGGATTAAAGAAACCACTTTTTTCCCATAGGCGATATATGTTTTTTTCTGTTTTATTGGGTTCGTATACTTTTTTCATATTCTTAAATTTCCATTAGCTTTAATTTCATATTTTTGAGGTGAAAGGTAAGCTGACACAGCAACCATTAATCCATTATCGGTACATAGTTCAGGTGGAGCAGTAAAAACAGGTAAACCAATCTTTCTTGTTTCTTCTCTAATCTTTTCATTAGCTGTTACTCCGCCACCGAGGATAATAGACTTTGCTTCTTCTTGCTGAACTGCTTTTTTGGTTTTTTTAGTTAATACTTCGGCAATACTATCTTGAATTTCTTTAGCCATAGCGATAACAGATTCTTCACTCTTGTCTTTAAAGTTGTACAAGACAGCTGTTTTCAATCCCGAGAAACTGAAATCAAGATTTTTCTGATGTATCATTGGTCTAGGTAATTCATACTTCAGGTTAGTTTTTAGTTTGGCTTTACTAGCAATAGCGGGACCACCAGGATAATCTAAACCCATAATACGGGCTGTTTTATCAAAACACTCGCCAGCAGCATCGTCCCTAGTTTCTCCAATGATAGACAAATCATACCATGACTTTACTAGAATTATTTGTGTATGTCCACCAGAAACTATAAGAGCAATAGCTGGTAATTCAATATTCGGATTTTGCCAACGGACAATATCAATATGGGCTCGTAGATGATTGACGGTATAGAGAGGGACATTCATTTCTTTAGCTAATTCCACCGCCTTATTAATCCCTACCCAAAGACAAGGTTCTAATCCTGGACCGACTGTAACGGCGACTGCATCAAAACCCTTGACTTCTTTTAAAAGAATAGGTAAGTTTTTCTCATGTTCGCGTTTAGCCAACATTGGATAGACACCGCCATAAGGGCGATGGATCTCTATCTGAGAAGAAACTAAGTTAAGAACAGCCTGACCATCTTTGATCAAAGCTACTCCAGTATCGTCACAAGATGTCTCTATTCCTAGGATGGTCATATTGTAATCATACACTTTTTCTTGTAATTTTTCAATTTTTGTTGTATGATTCTTTTTGTCCGGCCCCATCGTCTAATGGTTAGGACACCAGATTTTCAATCTGGCAATCGGGGTTCGATTCCCCGTGGGGTCACTAATTCGTTTACCTGCTCAGCACATTATTCTAAATGAATCTTCTCACTAAGA
>CAYYPY010000003.1:0-2027 GCA_964473685.1 uncultured Candidatus Saccharibacteria bacterium | reverse complement strand
ATTTATGATGTTGCTTTTACTACAGAAGAAGTACAAAGAGTATATACTGAGAGTAAAGACAAATATTTAGTTGATTTAAAGTAGTCTTCCTTGCTATATTAAGAAAATAATATATAATGAGAATATGACTAATTTGGAGAAAATCTTCAATGATTCACGTAATACTTTCCAACCTGTAATACAGGAAGTATTGGAAATGTCAGTGAATAAAAAATATCATCCTC
Source organism: uncultured Candidatus Saccharibacteria bacterium (assembly GCA_964473685.1). Lineage (GTDB taxonomy): Bacteria > Patescibacteriota > Minisyncoccia > Minisyncoccales > CAYYPY01 > CAYYPY01. Next base: position 1,803 of record CAYYPY010000003.1, on the reverse strand, counting down.
TATTAAAGTTTGACGGAGGAAAGATGTTACGTCCAACTTTAGTATTACTTAGTGCTAGAGCCTTAGGTGGAAACAAAAGAAACACTCTTTATTCTGGGGCGGCCGTAGAGATTCTTCATAATTATACTCTCATTATTGATGATATTATGGATAAAGGGGAGATAAGGAGAGGAAAACCAACTGTTTGGAAGGAATTTGGTTCAACAACAGCAGAATGTATTGCTATGTTCTATGGTTCATCTATTTTCCAAGCTGGAACTAGGTCTCCTCATCCTGTTTTGATTTCTCAACTTTTAGCCAAGACTTTGAAAAGATTAGTGGAAGGACAGATAGAAGACATGCTGTTGGAAAGAGGTGGCAGAGAAGGGGAGTCGTATGCTGAAAATAGTAGGATAAAAGAAATTAAAGAAAGTTTGTGTTTAAGTATGATAGAAAAGAAAACAACCTCTCTTTTAGAGGCTTGTTGTGAAATTGGTGCTCTTTGTGCTAAAGCTAGTCCAGCTAAAATCAAAGCATTAAAAGAATATGGATATTATCTAGGATTAGCTTTTCAGATAAAAGATGATTTGTTGGATATATTTGGAGATGAAAAGAAATTTGGTAAAGAAATTGGTAAAGATGTTATAGAAAGAAAAGGAGGTAATTTTGTTTTAGCTCTAGCTTACAAACAAGCTAACAACAAAGAAAAGAAAGAGATTGATAAGATAATGAGTAAAAAAAGAATATTAAAGAAAGATATTAAAAGAGTCGTAGAAATAGTTGAATCTACTGGATCAAAAGAGAAAACTGAAAAGATGGCTGATAATTATGTTCTCAAAGCTCAAAAAAGTTTAGAAAAAGTTCCACAAAACAAGTGGAGTCGAGCTATGGCTGATCTGGCAGAGTTTGTTGTTAACAGAGAGAAATGACAAAATTACTTTTAGTTGATAAAGACAATAATGTTATAGGGGAGGAAGAGAAGGTAGCTTGTCACTTAGGTGACGGACTTTTACACCGAGCTTACTCTTGCTTTATCTTCAATAAAAAAGGTGAATTACTCTTGTCTAAAAGAGCTAAAGGAAAAATGCTTTGGCCATTGTGCTGGGAAAACTCTTGTTCTAGCCATCCCTTGAAAGGAGATACTTGTGTTTCACATGCTAAGAAAAGACTACAAGAAGAATTAGGTTTTACTTGCCCATTAACAGAAAAAGAATCATTCATCTACCAAGTTCATTACAAAGATATTGGATCAGAGTATGAGAATTGCTCTATTCTAATTGGAGAATATAATCAAGAAGTTAAACCTAACCTAGAAGAAGTGGCAGAAATTAAATGGATATCTTTAGATGATTTAAAAAAAGATATTAAAGAAAACGACAGTCAATATGCTCCGTGGCTAATTATTGCTTTAGAAAAATTATGAAAACAGCACATTATAATTATTCTTTACAAACCAAAGATACTCTTGCTTTTCATGATATAACAGAAGAAATAGAGAAGATGGTTGAGAAATCAGCAATAAAAAATGGAATTGTTAATATCCAATCTCTACACACTACTATGGCAGTGATAGTCAATGAGCACGAACCTTTAGTTTTAGGTGATATGAAAAAGGTTTTAGAAAGAATAGCTCCATCTGATGCTGAGTACCAACATGATGACTTCAGTATCAGAACCGTGAATATGTGCTATGGTGAATGTCAGAATGGACATGCTCACTGTAAAGCTGTACTATTACCAACATCAGTAACAATGAATATAGTCGATAATAAAATACAAACCGGGCGATGGCAAAGAATCTTTTTGCTAGAATTAGATAAGTCG
>CAYYPY010000002.1:0-5753 GCA_964473685.1 uncultured Candidatus Saccharibacteria bacterium | reverse complement strand
GAATAAGGACCAATAGAACGTGTGTGCATCTTGTCTTTTACCATGTGAATCAACTTCATCATATAAAGCATACCAACGGTTACTTTACGACTAAATGGTAAACCAGTAATTCCATCATAAAGATCAACCTGACCACTACGAGGTAAGCCAGCTTTTTCTAGTTCATTTTTAATATCCTCTTCTTTAGCTCCAGACATTGAAGGAGTAATAGCAATATAATTTAATTTTTTAGCTGCCCAACCAAGGTGAGTTTCTAGAATCTGGCCAATATTCATACGTGAAGCCACTGAAAGAGGATTCATAATAATATCAATTGGTGTTCCATCTTCTAAGAAAGGCATATCTTCAACTGGAAGAATACGAGCCACAATACCTTTGTTTCCGTGACGACCAGCTAACTTATCACCAGTTTGAATTTTACGCATTTCTGCTACTTCTACCTCTACCTTTTTCAAAACTCCTGGTTCTAACTTGTGGCCATTTTCACGAGAAAAGACTTTTACTCCAATAACACGACCTCTCTTACCGTGATCCATAGTTAGAGAAGAATCTTTAACATCCTTGGCTTTTTCGCCAAAGATAGCTTTTAGTAGTCTTTCTTCAGCAGTCATATCAGCTTCACCTTTAGGTGAAATCTTACCAACTAAAATATCACCAGGACCTACTTCAGCACCAATACGGATAATACCTTCTTCATCTAAATCTTTTAATTTCTTTTCTGAAACATTAGGAATATCACTAGTAGTGGTTTCTGGACCCAGTTTAGTTTCCCGAACATCACAAGTAAAGCTTTGTATCTGGATTGAAGTATAAACATCTTCTTTCACTAATCTTTCTGAAAGAACAATAGCATCTTCATAACTGTAACCACGCCAAGACATAAAAGCAACTAAAAGGTTTTTCCCTAGAGCTAAACGTCCTTTAGAAATACTTCCACCATCACTCAAAACTTCTCCCTTTTTTACTTTTTGGTGTTTTTCTACAATCGGTCGTTGATGTAAACAAGTATATTGGTTGGTGCGATTAAAGAGATTCAAAATATATTCTTTCTCTCCTTTTTTAGTTTTCAAAACTATCCTTTTACCATCTACCTCTGTTATCTCACCGTCATCTTCAGCTAAAACAACCTGTCCAGAATCAGTAGCCACTTTTGTTTCCGTTCCAGTAGATACTAATGGAGCTTCCGGAATAATCAAAGGAACAGACTGACGTTGAACGTTAGATCCCATCAAAGTTCGGTTAGCATCATCGTTTTGTAAGAAAGGAATACAAGAAGTAGAAATAGAGATAAATTGTTCTGGTGAAACATCAATATATTCTATCTTTTCTGTTGGTACAACAATTGGTTCACCTTTAACACGCGCTTCTACATGACTAGCAATGATTTCTTTTTTATCACTTAATTCAACGCCACCATTAGCAATAGTATACTTCTCTTCTTCATAGGCATTGAAATAAACAAGTTCATTGGTTACTTTTCCCTTGACCACCTTGAAATAAGGTGTTTCCAAGAATCCATAACGATTAAGACGAGCAAAACGAGATAAGTGAGAAACAAGACCCACACTTCCTCCTTCTGGTGTTTGAATAGGACAGATACGTCCATAGTGTGATGGTTGAACGTCACGAGCATCAAAACCAGCTCTTTCTCTAGTTAATCCCCCAGGACCAGTAGCTGTTAATCTTCTTTTATGCTCAACTTCAGACAAAGGATTTTCGTTGTCCATGAATTGAGAAATCTGAGAAGATAGGAAAAACTCTTTCACTGCTGCCATAAAAGGACGAGAGTTAACTATCAAAGAAGGAGTTAATTTAGATGATTCTAAAGTAGACATACGATCCTTCATTATTCTTTCCATTCTCATCAATCCAACACGTAAACGACCTTCTAAAGTTTCGCTGAAAGTACGAACACGTCTATTGCCAAGATGGTCAATCTGATCTGGCTCAGCTGATGGGTCATTATTTAAACGAATAATTTCTTTGATAACATTAATAATGTCATCAATAGTTAAAACACGATCCTCAACAGTTATTTTTTTAGATGGACAATTAAAACGTTGTTGCATGCGCCATCGTCCTACTTCCGACAAATCATAACGCTGAAAACTGAAAAACAGATTACAAATCATTTCCAAAGCTGCAGCTGGTGTAGCCACATCACCTGGTCTAATACGACTGTAAACTTCCAACAAAGCATCTTCTTGAGTATGAGCGGGATCGCGCATCAAAGTTTCTTTGATTTCATCAGCTCCATTAAACATTTCTTCAATGTCTTTGTCACTTAATGCTTGTGGATGAAGTGCTCGTAAAAATGAAGTGACTGGAACTTTACGACGACGATCAATTTTAACTACCATCTGACCTGTATTTTCTGTTTCAAATTCCAACCAAGCTCCACGATTAGGAATCATTTTAGCTCCAAAAAGTTTTTTACCTTGATGAATACGAGCCGTAAAGAAAGCACCCGGAGAACGAATAAGCTGTGAAACAGTTACTCTTTCTACTCCGTTAACAATAAAAGTTCCTCTAGAAGTAAGTAAAGGAAGATCACAGAAAAATAACTCTTGTTCACTAGCTTCCTGAGTTTGTAAGTTAATAAGCTTAACTTTAACTCTTAAAGTAGCTTCATAGGAATCATTATTCCTTTTGGCTTCATAATCATTACTATATTTTGGCTCACTTAATTTATAATCAGTAAACCATAACTCCATTTCTTTTCCGGTGTAATCACGAATTGGTGAAACCTCACGGAAAAGGTTATGTAAACCATCTTTTAAGAAATTGTCCCAGCTTTCCTTCTGAACAGATAGAAGATAAGGTAGGGGATGAGAAATATGATTTTTCCCGAATATTTTTGTTTGCATAGTTAAAGAAACCAAAACAACCCTTGACCAAGAGGGTTGCCCGCACCTATATGTGCGGGAAAAAAATTAAAATAAAAGATAACCGATTAACACTCGTTTAATTCTACTTATTATTTTGATTTTGTCAACAAGAAGTTGTCCCCAATTCATATTAAACTATCTTTAATTGGTAAACATTGGCCTCCAGCACGCATACTCTCCATTAAACCCAGTGCTATAAATAGAAACAAAAGACCGCTTCCACCATAACTAACAAAAGGCAAAGGAGTTCCAATAACTGGGAGCATACTTGTGTTCATACCAATATTAATAAATATCTGAATAACAATATGGACCACCGTAGCTGAAGCAAACAAACGAATAAAATTATTTCCAGCTCTCAAAGCAATTCTAATAATGCGTCCAATTAAAACTACAAAAAGTAAAAGTAAAAAACTAACTCCAATGAATCCTGTTTCTTCAGCCCAGGCTGAGAAAATAAAGTCAGTTTTAGGTTCTGGCAAAAACCCTTGTCTAGTCTGTGGTCCACGATTAATTCCTCGACCAAACCATCCCCCACTTCCTATAGCTATACGAGCTTGATTCTGACTCCAACTAGAACCAAGAGGGTCAACCTCAGGATCTAAGAATCCTGTTAATCTATCTTTTTGATAGTCTTTAATAAAAAAACTCCAAGCAATTACTGAACATATAATAAAAAGAACTATTAAACCAATTAAATGATGTTTTTTAGCACCAACAATTAAAAGCACACTCAACCAAATAAAAACAATAATTAAAGATGAACCTAAGTCAGGTTGTAAAAATATAAGTAAAGCTGGTAAAGCAGCATAAAAACCTGTTAAAATAATATGTTTAATATTATACATCTCCTGATGACGTTGTGAAAAATACTTAGCCAAAAGAATGATTAAAGCTATTTTAGCTAATTCTTTAGGGTCAAAAGAAATTGATCCAAAAGAATACCAACGATGAACTCCTTTGACTGGTGCGACGAAAAAGAGACCTATCAAACTAGCCAGAGAAAGAAAATAAAGAGCTAAAACAATCCAAGAACTTTTCAAAGCACGCCAATCAAACCAACTAAAAAAGAAATAAGCTAAAATAGCTATTCCTAAAAAAATAAGTTGGCGTGAAAAAAACCCAATTGACAATAAACCACAACTAGTCAAAGCAATAGCTGAGCCAAACATCCACCAATCTAATCTTTTAAGATGTTTAATTAATTTCATTGATAATCTTTAAGAATTGCTTTTCATCTATTATCTTAATATTTCTTTTTTGAGCTTCTTTTATCTTAGACCCCGGATCCTGTCCTGCAACCAAAAAATCAACATCATTAGATATAGCAGACGCTATTCTACCCCCTTTAGCCATAACCATATCTTGAGCTTGAGAACGAGAGAAAGAAAGAGAACCAGTAAACAAAAAGGTTTGTTTTATTGTTTTTCTTTGTGTGATATTGAATATTTTCTTTAACTTAGCAACTGTTTCTTGGTTTCTTTGAAACCAGTTATAAATATTTTCAGCTGTTACTGGTCCAATATCCTGAATCTCAGTAATCTCTTCCTGGGAAACATTTAATAATTCGTCTAAGTTAAACTTTTCAGCTAAAACAGTACTAGTTTCTTGCCCAACATTACGGATACCAAGAGCAAATATTAAACGATCAAGAAATATGTTCTTTTTTGATTGAATACTATTGTATATCTTTTTGGCTAACTTTTCTTGAAATCCTTCTAACATTAAAAAGTCTTTTTCTTGTAAATTAAAAATATCTAAAGGAGAAGAGATGAGCCCAGCGTTGATAAGCTTTTCTATTAATTTAGGACCTAGTCCTTCTATATCTAAAACAGAAACGAAATGATAAAAAGAAGCTCTTTCTTGCCCTGGACACTTCTTGTTGATACAGCGATAAACAACATCTTTTCGAGATATCTCTCCTTGGCAAAAAGGACAACGACGCGGAAAAACAAATTTCTTCTCTTGACCATTCCTCATTTCCGGTAAAACTTTAATTATATCCGGAATAACATCACCAGCACGACCAATGACTACTGTGTCACCAATACGAACATCTAATCTTTTAATCTCATCTAAATTGTGAAGAGTAGCCCGACTGACTTGGACTCCCCCAACTCTAACTGGTTTTAAAACTGCTACCGGAGTCAAGGCACCAGTACGACCAACTTGGATTTTAATATCTTGCAAGATAGTAGTGGTCTGCTCTAAAGGAAATTTCAAAGCTATTGAACCCCTAGGAGATTTACCAACTGACCCTAACTGCTTGAATACATCCATATTGTTAACAGTTACTACTAATCCATCTATTTCATAAGGAAGAGATTTTCTTTTTTTCATAACCTCATTGTAAAAAACAAATACTTCCTCTAAATTAGAACAATATTTTTCCATTTTAGCCACCCGAAAACCTAACTCACGTAAATAATTATGTTTTTCTTGATGATTAAGATCAGAGATAATGTCATAAGCAATAAAATTTAAATGACGAGAAGCTGTAATTTTAGGATCAAGCTGACGTATAGATCCAGCTGCTGCATTACGAGGATTAGCTAATCCTGTTTTTTGAAAATCTTTTTGGAACATAACTACCTCACCACGAACAATAGCCGATTCTTGAATGTTGAGAGGAATACTTTCTATTGTTTTTAAATTCTGAGTAATATCTTCTCCAATAATACCATCTCCACGAGTACTTCCTTGAATTAATTGATTTTCATATATTAATTCCGCTGCCAAACCATCAACTTTTAATTCACAAAAGAAATCAATCTTTTTATCAGTTAATTTAGATATTCTTTTCAACCAATCATACATATCATCTTCATCAAAAGCATCATTCAAAGAAAGCATTGGTTGAGCATG
>CAYYPY010000001.1:0-7071 GCA_964473685.1 uncultured Candidatus Saccharibacteria bacterium | reverse complement strand
CCCGTTAAAATTTTTGAAAGCCTGGTAGTCATCTGCTACAGGCTTTTTTAAATTCTTAATGTGTTTTCGATATTCTTCTGCAAGAATATCTTTATCCACATTATTGTTTTTGTAATGATGTGCCCATTCAGTGGGCTTTTTTCTTTTTTTAAAATTTTTCATGTAATTCTCCTTTCAGATAAAAAACAAAAAATAAAGAAAGATATATATTGACCGCATTTTCAAATACGGATTAATAATAATTAATATATTATTGACCGTATTAGTAATACGGATTATTGAGTTTGATGAAACATATTATTGACCGTATTTATTGAATACGGATTGTCAAAGTACTTTAACCCATTTATTGGGTGAAGCTGTATTATAATACAATTTAATTGTTTGTCAACAATATTCTCCACTAGTTAAAATAGGGATGCATTTTGCTTATCAAGAGCTTCGTTAGCCATAGCATCAGCTTCTTTGTTTTTTTCTCGAGGAATACTCTTAAATTTAACTTTACTGAAATCTAAACGAAGATTCCATAACTCTAGAAAAAGAGGCTGAATGTTTTCATTCTGTATTTTATACTCCCCATTCATTTGTTTAACCATTAATTGGGAATCAGATCTAACTTCTATTTCTGCCTTTTTAGCTAATTCTTTACCATATGTAGCTTTAAATTTCTTGAGAGCTAAAATAGCTGCCTGGTATTCAGCTTCATTATTGGTCATCTTGTCTCCCAAGAATTGGGAATATTTTTTAATTAACTGCTGTTTTTCGTTATAAAAAACCCAACCAGCACTAGCTAAACCAGGATTACCTCTAGAAGCACCATCTGTATTAATTATTATCTTCTTCATATTTTTTAATTAAACATCTTTTTATCTCCTCTACTTTATCAGCTTTAGCTCTAAAACCAGCAGCTGGTGGATGACCACCATAACCAATAAAATGTTGTTCACAAGCTTGGAGAATTTTTAATCCATTGATATTCTGTGGGCAACGCATACTGCCACGTATAGAATCTTTATCTTTAACATATAGAAAAACTGGTTTATTGTAACGAGACACTAGTTTGGAAGCCATCCCTCCTAGAGAAGGAATATCCCAACTAGAACTACCTTGGAAGATAAGGGGTTCAGTAGTATCTTCAATTTTACTTAAAGCATTACGACTGCGCTGATGTCTTCTTTCGGTATAATCCTGAATTAAAGAAGCTAATCTTTTAGCCTCTTTCATATTATCAGCTTTCAATAGTCTATAAAGACGAGCTCGATGATTGATAACTGAAGAAACATTACCAGCTTCAATAATACTCTGTGCTTTATTATCAAAAGCTTTAATCCCAGGCCTATTTGATTTTTTGATTGCTTTCAATCCTTCAGCTACTATTTCAATATTTTCTCCCTCCATCGGCATCATATCAGCTATTGTGGATAAAGCAGCTAATTCTAAAAAACTATTCCTTTGAGGAACTTCGCCAGAGAAAAGATCTTCGATTAACTTCCAAGACAGTCCTCCATTAGAAAGATATCCTTTTCCTGAAGTATCACCTTGTTGTTTAGGGGCTACTATTATATCAGCTGGTGGTAATTTATGAATAGGTTGATGATGATCAACAATAGCCACTGAAAAACCTCGTTTTTTAGCTAAAGCTACTTCTTTGATATTACCAATACCACAATCTAAAAGAATAATTAATCCTGTGGTAAATCTACTAGAGAAATAATCTACAGCGTTATCGTTAAGTCCGTGACCATCTTTAATATAGGAAGGAAAATAGGCTTGTGTTTTACCACCTAATAATTTAATAGCTTCCTCAAGCATAATAACCGAACAAACTCCATCAGTATCAGAATCTCCATAAAGAATAATAAGCTCATTGTCATTAATAGCTTTTTTTATTCTTTCATTAACTTGCTGTAAATTCTTAATCATTTCAATCCAGGCATATCTTTACCAGCCAAGAAGTGTAGCATTGCTCCTCCACCCGTTGAGATATGATCTATATTATTTAAACCTTTGAAAGCACTAAAAGCGGCTACAGTATCTCCTCCACCAATAACACTATAAGCTTTTTTATTTCTAACTACTGCTCTCACTAAATCTTTAGTTCCGTTTTCAAAACGACAATCTTCATATAAACCTAAAGGACCAACCCAAACTATGGCTTTAGCCTCAGCAATTACTCTTTCATATATTCCAATTGTTTCTGGTCCGATATCAAATATTGATTCTCCCTCTTCTATCGCTCCTGGCGCTTTATACCAAGTATTGGCTCCTTTAGAAACAACTAAGTCAACTGGCAAATGCATTTTTAATGATGTTAATTCAATATCTTTTATTGTCTCTTTGTCTATCCCATTTCCAATTTTAGCTATTCCTTTGGCATGTAAAATAGAATTTGCTACTTTTCCTCCTAAGAGAAGATGATCAGCCCAATCAAGAAAAAAATTTACTGCTTTAACTTTAGAAGATACTTTAGCTCCGCCAATAATAGCTACTAATGGACGAAGATTGTTTTTCTTTAAATGTCCTAATGCTTCTAATTCTTTCTGTAAAGATATTCCGCTATAAGCAGGTAAAAGAGTTGGTAAAATATCTACTGAAGCATGTGCTCGGTGACAAACAGAAAAAGCATCATTGACATAACAATCAGCTAAATTAGCTAATTCTTGAGCATATTCTTTGTTATTTTCTTCTTCCCTAGGATCTAAGCGAAGATTTTCCAATAAACTAATTTCTCCACTAATCTCTGGAAAAGAAACATCTCTAGCTAAAAGTTTTCTCAAAGCTTTAGCTACTAAAAACAAACTATGACCATTAGCCATATGACTAATTAAAATCACTTTAGCTTTTTGACGCAATAAAAATTTAATTGTCGGTAAAGAAGAGCATAAACGAAAATCATTATCAATTTCCCCATTTTGAAAAGGAACATTAAAATCACAACGAACCAATACTCGTTGATTTGTAAAATTATTTTCCTGAATCTTCTTCATTTTCTTTATGCAAAGCTTCTTGAATAACTTTTCTTAAATTACTAGCTAATTTATTTTCTTTTGGTTTTTCTTCTGATTTATCTTTCAACTTCTTTTTGCGACAAGTTTTACAATAAATAGGCCTTTTACCATCAGGAGGAAAAGGAACTTTTATCTCTTTTTTACATTCGCTACAAACAGCATCATATAAAAGACCAGGTATCGGTGTAGTATCACTAGGAATTTCATCTATCCAACGATGAATCTTTTCTTCTACTTTTTCACTAGCTGTACCATACCTTTCTCGTGAAAGATTAATAACTTTTTCTTTTGGATTATTCTCTGGAGTTGGTCGAGGAGCTATGGTTTTAGCAGAAAAAGGACGACTACTAACACCATCAACCATTAATTTGATATAGGCATTATACTTAGGAAGATTAACAAAATCAGTTGCTTGAAAGTCAGGTTCAAATTCTCTTTCTAGAAATTCGGCATCAGGAGCTCCAACTCTAAAAACCATTAAACTACCAATATTACCAAAAACCGCATCACGAACTGTTTCTTCCATCTGAGTAATATATTGATGACCCAGGATTAAAGATAAACGATATTTTCTAGCTTCCGACAAAATAGTAACAAATGATTTAGTAGCAAAATTCTGAAACTCATCGACATAAAGGAAGAAGTCTTTACGATCATCTTCAGGAATATCTACTCGTGACATAGCTGCTAACTGCAGTTTAGTCACTAATAAAGAACCCAACAACATTGAATTATCCTCCCCTATCTTTCCTTTAGATAAATTAATTATCAATATTTTCTGCTCATCCATTATATGACGCATATTGATACTAGATTTAGTTTGCCCAATTATATTACGAATAAGAGGAGCTGATATAAACTGACCAACTTTGTTTTGAATAGCACCAGTAGCTTCAGTTTCATAACGCTGATTATAACGAGCAAATTCATTTTGCCAAAAAGCTTTAATAACCGGATCTGTAATGTGTTTAACTACTCTTTCACGATAAGTTGGATCAGCTAACATTCTATTAACACCTAAAAGAGTGGCATTAGGATATTCTAATAAAGCCAGAATTGTATTATTAAGAATATATTCCATTCTGGCGGACCAAACATCGGGCCAGATCTTTTTGAAAGCACCCATAAGACCAGAAGCAACTAAATGACGATGTTCCTGTCCTACTGTTTCCATAATATTGAAAGCTATTGGAAATTTAGTATCAGAAGGATCAAAATAAACTACATCATTTAATCTGTGAGAAGGAACAAATTCCAATAATCTTTCAGCCGCTTCTCCATGAGGATCAATAAAAGCTAAACCATCACCATTCTCCATATCTTGAATAGCCATGGTTTCCATAGCATTAGTTTTACCAACACCAGTTTTACCAATTAAATAGAAATGACGACGACGATCATCGTCTTTAATGCCAAAACGGCGATTAGTGTTACGAAAGTTTGTTTCACCTACTGCAATCATAAAAATGGTATATTAGCTGGAGCTTCTCCCTTTTTATTCTCAGTTCGTGGAGCCATTGATGATGGCGATGCTTCTTGTGATGGGAAATGGAAAATCGTAGCTAATTCCTCGGTGTTAAGAATAAATGTTCCCCCTGGTTTAGGGTGAAACGGTGAATCACGGCGAATATAGTGACGGAATAAACGACGCTGACGTAAATAATTACGACGCTTGATTTGCCAAAAAAAACTATACCATGTTTTCTTCACCTTAGTAATTGTTCTACCATCAGGAACTAATCCATTTAAATTGTTAGTTAAGAAGTTAGTGAAATAACTCATAGGTAAACGCATATTACCTTTAAAGAAAACATCTCTTGTTCCTAAATATATATACTGTAGAAAACACTGAAAACCAAGTTTGCTTGTTTTCTTCTCAATAGCTTCAACTACTTCTTTCTCTCCTGGAGTTAAACGCAATTCAGCGGGAATAACTTCTTCTTTTACTTCCTTTTTCTCTGTTGGTCCAAAAAGAAAAGTGTCAACAACTTCTTTGAGAATAGGTGTTTCAGGAGATGGCTGTTTTCTTTTAACCATTGAGTCACGAATTTTCTTACCCTCTTTGACCCAAGGAATTTCATGTAATAAAGGAACACAAACAATCTGAATCCAAACCTGTTCTCCTGGTTGCAGTTGAGCAAAACCTTCTAATAAAGATGACATTGGATCTACTTTTCTTTCTTCATCATCTTCGTTCTCTCTTTCAAAATCAATATAAGTCCTGATAGGATAAGGATCAGATTTAATTGTTCTATAACTAGTACCAGCCAAATTCCAATCTTTGTTAGGAATATTTTGAGGAACTTTTTGAGTATAATCCTCTACTTCTTCAACTTCCGCTCCTGGATATTGTGAATAAATATGAGTCAAGAAAAACTTTTTTAACTTATTAGGAAGACGGACATAAAAATGAGGAATACCATTAATAGCAGCCATTTCAAAAGAAAATTGTTGTAAAACTTGCCCATCCCACCATTGTTCATGCCAGTTAGGAGGACCATACATCTGCCATAATCCAGTTACTACTGTTTCCATAGCTCGTAATGGCTTTGGTATATGACGAGGCATTTTTATCTCTAATAAGATATTAGGTCTTTTAGGCAAAAAGAATGATCGCGTACGCCACCATGACCATAAAGTAACAGCTGGTTTAATTAAAATAAAAGGGATAATTATCCAACCCCAATTACGCAAAACAATCCAAGTATAATCAAGAACTGTTTTTATCTCTTCTATAATGTTTTCTGAAATTAGCATAAAGTGTAACGACCATCCGTTGTACGGCTAAAGTTACGTTTACTACTTAAATTCTGAAAAATTGTATTTTTCTTAACCATTCTTTGCTGAAGCACTTTCTCGGCAATTTCTTCTCTAGTCATTGGCCTTCCTTCTTCTTGTATTACCCTTATCATAACATCTTTTACCTCACCAGGAAAGTAACCCCATTCAGTGAGAGCATAGATACCCCTTCCTACTAGAACAAAACGATTATCTTTAATTAACTCGTTATGAACTGTCTGTGGTAAAGCCGTCTTTAATAGAGTAGCAACTTCACGAAAGTGTAGTGGTTTACCTTCTTTTTTAAGAGTAATATAGGCTTTATCTTTAACTCCCTTTGGTTTAATTTCTGGCCACTCACGTAGACCAAAAAGTCCCTCAGGTCCACGATCAAACCTTTTAGCCACCTCTAAAGCTGAAACTGCTTGTACTGAAGATAGTGATGGAAGCAACTTTGGCAAATCACTCTCTCCTATCAAACGCTTTTCACGACGAAATAGTTGATGACAAAAATCAGAAACTAATTTAATTGATTTATTAGCTTCAGGATTATTGGTCCAAAAAGAATGATAATCTTCTGTATCAGAGTAACGATGAAACTTTGGATGAGCTGTCAAGAAGAAAGAAACTTCATTGCGCTGATCATCCCATTTAGATAAAAAGACATCTTCTTTTTTGAATCCTCCATATTTAGATAATTCTTCATTTAAAATAATAGCTGGTTGATTCATTTGTTCAGCTTTTTTATGAAGAATATTAAAGCCACTTCTCTCAATCTGACGAACTCTTTCACGAGTAATACCATAGTCACGACCAATAGCTTCTAAGGATTCCTTGTTACAATCAATACCAAAACGACGTGTTAAAACGTCCTTGGTTCGGTCAGGTAAGTCGCTTATTAACTCTTTGTAGATTTTTTTGTAATCGAACATATCCAATCAAATAATGCTGGACCTGCAAGGAATATAGAAGAATAAGTTCCTATAATTACTCCTGCAGCCAAAGCTAATATAAACGGTTTCAAAATTTCTCCTCCCAAGAAGAAAATTGCTAATAAAACAAATAAAGTAGTTATTGATGTATTAACTGATCTAACAATTGTTTGATTTAAACTATCATTAAAAATATTCTTCAAATCTCCTTTACCACGAAGCATATTTTCACGAACGCGGTCGAAGATAACCACTGTATCGTTCAAAGAATAACCCAGAATTGTTAATAATGCTACGGCTACTGGAATAGTAACTGACCATCCTATCCAACTGAAAAGCCCAACAATAATCAA